>JBPCPB010000238.1:0-11116 GCA_050999735.1 Thermomicrobiales bacterium
GGACGCAGGCTGGAAAGCCCGCGCTACCGGAATCAATGCCTCTCGGCGCGGATACCTACCAAGGCGAGATTTGCGGAGATCGGCACATCGTGGTCAATATGGAGTGCGATTGGCACGCCTTTATGCGGCTTCGTTTGCCGCGATGTGCCCGTCAATCACTGACTTCACGGAGCCGTGCGAGCGATAAAAGGCGAGAGCGGCCTCGACCGCTTCTTCCGGAACCTCATAATCGCGAGCAACCTGAGCGATGTCACCGTTGGCAGCATGATGGTAATACCCGATTAACGCCCAGATAGGGGTATGATACGCAACCAGGCGCTCGCTACCTGGCCACAGTCTCTGTGGGTCTTTCTCGATGTATTTGGCGATGAGCGCATCACGCGACGCTGTTGTGATCACCATACACCTCGCTATCCGCAACAAACCCTACAGCGATAGTGTAGCACCAATATTCATGGAGCAGGCATGGGACGAACGGATGTACGGAACCTATTCACCCCTTGACAGACCAGAACGGGTGTACTATCATTGTGTCCGTACGGGAGAACATCGGTTCTTGAATCGAGGAGGCCGGTCGTGACGATTACGCTCTTTCCCCGCCGCGCAGACGCCGTTCGCCGGTTGACTGATGTTGGTTCCGCCGTACGCAGTGCGGTCGCAAGCCTGTCCATGCGGAAGCCGGAACCGCAATTGAGCGTGAACATGGGGCGCTGGGCGACGCTGCCCGGCGAATACGCCGGGGCATGGGCATGCCCGCTGGATGAACGATTCCCCGCGATCACGGCACCCGGCATAACTGCCCCGATTGCATGCGGGCAGAGCGAGGCAGTCGTCCTCCATCTTGCCGGAACATGGAGCGGGCACGTCGCCTTTGCGGGCAGTGAGGACGGCATCACCTGGCGTCGCGTTACTCTTGCCTCGCTTGCTGGCGACGACGCGGGGAGCGAAACGGATCGCCCCGGGCTTTGGCGCACGCTCCCCGGCCAGCACATCCCGCACCTTCGCCTCCATGTGACGCGCTTGTCGCACGGCGCGATCCACGCCTCCGTCGCCGCCGCACCAATGGTGGGTCATCCCATTCCGCGCTCCCTCAATCCCGCGGCGTAGACTGGATAGGCGATCCAAAAGAAACGTGAAAAGCCCGGTGCATCTCCACAATGTGCCGGGTTTTGCGTATCGGAAATACGCGCGGCGGGAAACACGGAGTGCGTCGCGATGATGGATTTTGCGCCTTTCGTGATATATTTAGACCAGAGGCCATCACATAATCGCGTGTGGTACGTTCTTATTCGCGACGGGTACATTGTCGGTCGAAGCGCAGCAAGAGAGAGACATGTTGGTTATAGATGCCGATACCGACACCGAACGTATGCTCCGTGCGGCCATGGCGCTCGAAGCGGCGCTCCTGAATCTCGGCGCGGCGGACGATATCGAATCCGTCGCGCAGGCGATTGCGGATGGCGCGCGACACCTCACAGGCGCCGTCCTCGTGACACTCGCGATCCCGTCGCCCGATGGATTGGGGACGCGGGTGATCGCCAGCGGCGGCATGGAAGCCGATGACGCGGATGAGATGGGCGTTGACCGGCTGCCCGTCCGCACGTTTTCCCTCCACACCGAACGCCCTTGCGACGAGACCATGCCGCTGCTGCGCCTTCATGGGGAGAGCGCTCCAACAGACAGCGCGGGCATTGCCCTCTTGCAGCGGCTTGCCCCGCACGCTCGCCTCTCCCTCGCGCGGGCACACCATCTCGAGGAAATTACTCGCCTCGCCTATGCTGATCCGCTGACCGGTTTGGCGAATGCCCGCGGATTGCGCGTTGCGCTCGACCGGACGGCGCTCATCGCGAATGCGGAAGGCCGGCCACTTGCACTGCTCATCATTGATCTCGATGATTTCCGGCGTTACAATGCGTTTTGGGGCCACCTCGTCGGGGATGCCGCATTGCAGGCGTTCGCCCGTGCGATCCGCAAGGCGATGCGAGGCCGACATTTCGTTGCCCGCGTGGGTGGGGAAGAGTTCGCGGTCCTGCTTCCCGACGCGGACGAGCGTGAAGCGCGCGCGGTCGCCGCCCACATCCACGAGGCGATTGCCAGAGGCAGTGGCGGGTTGCCAAGCCCCTTCACCGCAAGCATCGGCATCGGCCTCTACCCGAACGATGTACCCGACGCTCTCAGCCTCTATGCCGTCGCGGATACCGCGATGACGATGGCGAAGAAGGCGGGCAAGAACCGCACATTCTTCTTTGAAACTATCGAATAATCATCCGTACCACCAGGAAAAGCGCCCCGCCCGCGTAACTCCTGCGATCATGCGATCGGCATTCTTCGGCAAATCGCGTCGCCATCGTCACAAAAGGTGGGACTCATTCGTTCATGCTTTGTGAGGGGTGCACATTAATGGGAAACGATGCGCTTCGGCGTTCTATGGCGAATACGACGGGCACCACGGGTGAGGAAACGGAAGAGAGGGATGGACCGTGACCGAGATGGCTACCGTGACACGGACGGGGAAGATGACGCTGATTAATGACCTCGTGGAGAGCGAGCAGTTACCGCTCCGGGACCAGTTATCCCAGGACATCGCGCGGGTGACGTGGGGCGGCGCGCGCCAACTTGCCGCAGCGCTCGCACCGTTTGGCCTGACGCTCCAGCAGTACTTCACTCTGGTCGCGATCAACCGCGTTGGCGAATGCACGATGGGCATGCTCGCCAGCCAGACGCACCATTCGCTTGGGACAATGACGGGGATTGTGGACCGTCTCGTCCGGCAGGGGCTTGTAGCACGGCGCTCCCATGCGACAGACCGGCGCATCGTCCTCGTCCAACTGACAACTGACGGCATGGAAACCCTCGCACACGTCGAGGATATGCGGCAGGAGCAACTGGATAGTGCATTGACGAAGATGGGAGAGCCGCAGGCGCGCAACCTCATCCGCCTCCTCGGCCAGTATCTCACCGCGATGGACATCAATGTGACGGATGCGCTCTCCGGTCCGGGCGCGCTCGCCTAGAAATGTTGGTGGTGGCGGGCTTTGGAGCCAGTTTCAAAACGGAGGGAACGTGAACCACCAAGACACGGAGGAGCACCAAGAACACCAAGAGAAAAGATGGATGAGATTTCCTTGGCGTTCTCTGTGTTCTTGGTGTCTTGGTGGTTTTGAAACCAGGTTGTAGCCCGCCCTTCCTACGCTCTTCGCCCCTCCTCGCTACTTGAAGGTAGAGAAGGTGATCTCCTTGGCGGTGATGAACTCCAGGAGCACTGGCGTGCCTTCCTGTGTCTTCTGGATGCCGCGCTTGATCGCCGGGATGATCTCCGCCGGATCGGTCACGCGCTCCCCATACCCGCCGAACGCCTTCGCCATGTCGGCGTAATTGCCGCTGATGTCGGTGCTGCGATATTTTTTCGTCGCGGTCTGCATGATCGGCAGTTCAATCGCCATCGAGAAGTTGTTCATCAGCATGGACATGATCGGGATGCGCTCGCGCACCGCCGTTTCGAAGTCCATCCCCGTAAAGCCAATCGCCGCGTCGCCCCAGAAGTTGATGCAGAGTTTGTCGGGCCGCGCCAGTTTCGCGCCCATCGCCAGACCGAGCCCATACCCTAATTGGGTGGACTTGCCCCAGCCGATATACGAGAGTGGTTCTTCCGCCACCCAGAACGGCACGATCTGATCGCGCGGGCTGCCGGCATCGTGCGTGATGACTGTATTCTTCACATCCACCGTGTGGAGCAAGTCCCAGGTCACGCGATAGGGCGAGATCGGCGTCTCGTCGCTGGTCAGTTTCGGCTTCCAATCCGTCAGCCATTGCGCGCGACCGGAAGCGATCTGCTGCATCACCGCGTCGCCACGGCCACGCGGTTTGCTGCCGAGCCGCTCCGACACAGCGGCAATCAGCGCGTCCAGCGTCAGCCCCGCATCGCCGATCAGCGCGTGCTGCACGGGGACATCCTTGTTGATGTCTCCCGCGTCAAGCGTCGCGTGGATGAACGTCTTCCCGGTCGGCATTGTGACGCCATAGTTCGTGCGCGTCAACGAGCAGCCGATACCGAAAATCACGTCCGCATTCTGGAGGGCATCCCAGACCGGTCGGGGCATCGAGCGCCCCGCGCACCCGAGGGCGAGCGGGTGTGTCTCCGGGAAGGCGCTCTTCCCCTGAATCGTCGTCGTCACGGGCGCTTCCAGGAGTTCCGCGAGTTGACGCAATTGCGGCCATGCCTTCGCGTAGTGGACACCTTGCCCGGCATAGATCACTGGACGCGCCGCTGCCACGAGCACGCCTGCCACCTCGTCCACGGCGCGCGGGTCCGGCCCGGAACGGAAGCGGGCCGTCGGCTCATAGGTGATCGGGTCGGCGACCTCTTCAGCCATGACGTCCGTCGGAATCTCGACGAGCGTCGGTCGCGGGCGGCCATTTTTCGCCTGGGTAAAGGCACGCCGCAATGCGTCCGGTACGACGCTGGCGAGCGTCACCTGCTCGGCGGACTTGGTGACGTGCTGGAAGTTCATCACGGCGCTGAAGTTCGGCGGCACATTATTGAGGTGGCGCGGGAATCCGGCGGGCAGGACAACGATCGGGACGGAATCGGCGTACGCCTGCGCGACACCGCCGAAGGCATTCTCGGTGCCCGGCCCATGCTGCATCGTGAAGACGCCGATCTGGTCGCCGGACGTGACCCGGCTCACCGCGTCGGCCATATGGAGGCCGGTGCGCTCCTGCCGGACGATGATCGTACGAATATCCGCCTCCGCGGATGCCTCGATGATCGGGTTGACGGGATAGCCAATGAGGAACTGGACCCCCTCGCGCTTGAGAATTTCGGCGACGGCTGCGGATACCTTCATGCGTGTTCCTCCTCGTGATCTCTCGCGAATCGCCTCCGAGGCGATTATAGCCGCTTACCTCGTCAATACCACGCACATCCGTGCCAAAATATTCACGGGGTGAACGGGCGCCGCAGCGAGCGATACGCGCAGTGCGGGCGGCACAAAAAGGATCCCCGGCATTTCCAGCCGGGGATCGGTGCAATCGCCCACATACGAGGGCGCTACGGACTACTAACGACGTGCGCCCGATTCGTCCCGATATTCAGGAAGTTAGACGTGACCACGACATTCGTGGAGAGGCCTGTTCCCTCTGAAGGAGCAATCGTCGTGCTCACGTACAGCGGACTCCCATTGACGCACCCCGCGCCGCCGCCATCACCGCAATAGGGGCTGACATCCGTCGCGTACTGCGGCGGCGTGTTCGGCACGCCGTCCGTGCAGGTGTACACGTTGCTCGCGCAGTAATTCGATTCGGACGCGCCACCGAGCCTGTGGGAGTAGCATGTGTAATCACCGATGTCGCACCCCAACACCTGGAAGGCGCGATCCGGGACTGCTGCTCCCACCGACCCGGCCCCCGCAAACGCCATCACAATCATCAACCCGCCGACGGCCATCGTCACGAGTTTACGCACACCATGAATGGTCATCGCCTTCTCCTTCATCCAACACGGAAACGACGGGGGGATCATACACCACACAGGTATTGCGCGCAAAAGCAAACGGATTTGGAGCCGCACGCGCATGCATCTATCTCTGCGGCTCCTCCGTTATTCATACACCAATCACTTGACGATGGCGGCGATGTTCAGCAGTTTGGCGGTTTTGTCGTCGCTGCCGCTGGCGAGGGTTTTGCCGTCCGGGCTGAAAGCGACGGCATTGACAATAGTGGGCTGTGCGCCGAGATTCTTGAGCGGTTGGCCGGAGGCGAGGTTCCAGAGTTCGACCGCAGCGCCACCACTCGCCAGTGTCTTGCCATCCGGGCTGAAGGCAACGGTATAGATGCTCCGGTCACCCTTCAGCGTCTTCACTGCATTACCGGTCGTGACATCCCAGAGGGTGATCGCGCCGAAACTTCCCGCCGCGACGGTCTTGCCCGCCGGATCGAAGGCGACCGAGAGAATCGCGCGCGGCTGATTGCCGAACGTCCGCACTTCCTTCCCCGTTGCGACATCCCACAGTTTGACCTACCGTTCGTCGCTGCCGCTCGCGACGATCTTCCCATCCGGGCTGAAGGCGACCGACCGAACCTTGCCGGTATGACCGGTCAGGGTCTTCACGGCGTTCCCGGTCGCCACATCCCACAGCCTGACGGTCATATCAACGCTACCACTGACCAGCATCTTGCCATCGGGGCTGAAGGCGACGGAGAAGATCGTCTCCTTGTGCCCTGAGAGTGTTGCCCGCTCCTTGCCCGACGCGACATCCCAGAGTTTGATCGTCTTGTCCGCGCTGCCACTGGCGAGGGTTTTGCCATCCGGGCTGAAGGCGACGGCGATGACCGCGTCTGTGTGGCCCGCCAGCGTCTTCAACTCCTTGCGGGTCGCGACGTCCCAGAGTTTGATTGTCTTGTCGCCGCTTGCCGTCGCGAGTATCGTGCCATCGGGACTATACGCGACTGAGAAGACGGGCGCAGCGTGCCCCGTAAGCGCCTGCCCGAGCGCGGATGCGGCGGGAGAGGCCGCGACAGCGCTGCCATTTGGCCGCACGGTCCCGCGCGCCGTCGCGCTCCCCGCCGCCCGCGTCTGCGCGGCGACCGGCCGTGTGGGCGCGATAGTGGTAGACGGTACGGTTGTCGCACTCACGACTGAGGCGCTGGCCGCTGCCGGTGCAACCGCAGTTGCTGCCGTCGTCGCGGTCGTTGTGGCGCTCGCGGTCGTTGTCGGTGTGCCCGCCGGGCTGCTTCCCCCGCCGCACGCCACAAGGGCGGCCATAAGCAGGACGAGCAGGATACCCGAACCAAATCGTTCCCATTTCATCGCAACATTCCTCCCCTTATGCAGACTTTGGTAGCGTAGGCTTCAGCCTGCGTCCCTCTTCTCGGTGGAAGTCTTTGAGGGAGAGACCGCAGGCTGAAGCCTACGCTACCATCCTCTCCCGGTTACTCACGTCTGAGGATAGCGGATCGTTTCGGCGGATGGGGCAATCTGTCTACTCTGTCACCTCTCGCTCATCGCCATTCATGCGGACGATCTCGATCACCGCTGCATCATCGAGGTGCGCCATACCCGCGTCGGCGGCACGGCGGAAGAGGGTGAGCGCGCTGTCGTTGATCGGTAACGGCAGGCCGACCGACGCGCCGAGATCGTGGACGATGCCGAGGTCCTTGACGAAGATGGCGAGCGCGCTGCGGGGTGGTGTGTAGTTGCCCGAGACCATACGCGGGCTGCGGTCACCGAACATCCATGAGGCCCCGGCCCCATGCATGACGAAGTTCTGGACAATCTCCGGTGCGATCCCGGCGCGGTTGCCGAGTTCGATCGCTTCCGCCGCCGCCGCGATATGCACACCGGCAAGCAATTGATGGACGATTTTCAGCGTCAGCGCCTGCCCGACCTGATCGCCGACCGGGTACTGCTGCTTCCCCAGCGCGTCAAGAACGGGTTGGCAGCGCGCCACCGCCGCCGGGTCGCCACTGATGGCGATGCTGAGATCGCCCGTCGCCGCGCGCGTCGGCCCGCCACTGACCGGCGCGTCCACGAAGCCCAGCCCCCGCTCGCTGGCATGCGCTGCCAGTTCCCGCGCCTGCGCCGGGGCAATCGTGCTCATCACGAGGACAGTCGCACCCGGAGGCAGCGCGGCAAACGCGCCCGCCGGACCGAGTAATGCCTCGCCCGCCTGCGCGTAGTTTTGCACCATCACGAGCAGCACGTCCGCACCCGCCGCCGCTTCCGCCGCGCTCCCGGCCGCCGTCGCGCCATCGGGGACAAGCGCCGCCGACCGTGCCGGGTCAGCATCGTAGCCGGAGAGCGAAAAGCCCGCTTTGAGCAGTGTCCGCGCCATTGGCGTTCCCATCGCGCCAAGCCCGATGAATGCGATATTCATTGACTTAATCCCTTCCCACAAGCAATGAGTATAATCGCTCATCGCCTCATTGCTTCGACAGGTCTCGTAGTATACTGCCACCAGCACAGCAACCGCTCATCGGCTACTCGCAGATGGAACAGGAAGGAACGTGACGTGGTTTACTCCCGCTATGTTGGGGCACGAGTCCGGCGCAAGGAAGATCCCCGACTGATTACCGGTTCATCCACCTATGTCGGGGATGTGCAGATGCCGGGGATGCTGCATTGCGCGATCCTCCGCAGCCCGTACGCGCACGCCCGCATTAAGAGCATTGACGCCTCCGCCGCGCTCGCCCATCCGGGCGTTGTCGCCGTCTATACGGGCGAGCAGATGAAGAAGATGGCTGGCCCGATGGCCGGTGGTGGCGGCGAGGGCGGCGATGTCACGGGGGATGTGCAGGAGGAACAAGCCGAGGAGGATTCGGGTCAGAAGGACCTGGAGGTGCAGTATCCTCTCGCCGTCGGCAAGATCCGCCACGTCGGCGAACAGGTCGCAGCAGTCGTTGCCACGGAGATGTATACCGCGCGCGACGCCGTAGATATGATCGAGGTGGATTGGGAGCCATTGCCCGTCGCCGCGACGCTCGCAGCGGCGATGGCGCCGGATGCACCCAAACTCTACGGGGACAAACCCGACAATATTGGCCTTCACTGGACAAAGACGAACGGTGATGTGGACGCCGCCTTCGCCGAGGCGGAGAAGGACGGCATCGTCCTCGATCTGCACATCGTCAGCCAGCGGCTTGCCGCCGTCCCGATGGAGGGGCGCGCCGTCGCCGCCATGTGGGATGCCTGGCAGAACACGCTGACCGTCTGGAGTTCCAACCAGAACCCGCACAGCGTCCGCTCGACGATTGCCACCGTGCTTGGTATGTCGGAGTCGGACGTGCGTGTGATCGCGCCGGAAGTCGGCGGCGGCTTCGGCGTGAAGATCGGCGCGTACCCGGAAGACATCATCATCTCCGCCATTGCCCGCGAATTGAAGCAGCCCGTCAAGTGGATCGAATCCCGCGCGGAGAACATGCTGGCGACGAACCACGGGCGCGACCAGGAAATTAAGGTGCAGGTCGCGGCGCGCAAGGACGGCACGGTACTCGGTCTCAAGGAGCAGATCACCAGCAACATCGGCGCGTACCCGCTCGCCGCCAGTCTTGCGGTGCTCACCGCGCAGATGGCAGTCGGCACGTACAACATCTCGAACATCAGCATTGATGTCACCTGCGTGCACACGAACACGATGTCCGTGGCGGCCTATCGCGGCGCGGGGCGACCGGAAGCGTGCTACTACATCGAGCGAATCATGGATCAGGTGGCGGACGCGCTGAAGATGGATCCCGCCGAGGTGCGCCGCAAGAACTTCATCCCGCCGGACGCCTTCCCCTACAAGACGCCGACCGGCCTCACCTACGACAGCGGCGAGTACGAGCGGTCGCTCGATAAGGTGCTCGACCTGGCGGACTACAAGGGGCTGCGCGCCGAGCAAGCGAAACTACGGCAGCAGGGGCGCTACATGGGCATCGGCGTCGGCTGCTACATCGAGATGTGCGGCTTCGGCCCCTACGAAAGCGCCTCCGTGCGCGTCGAGCCGTCCGGCTCGATCACCGTGATGACGGGCATTTCGCCCCACGGCCAGGGGCAGGAAACGACGTTCTCGCAGATCGTCGCCGATCGCCTCGGCGTGGCCTTCGACAACATCGCCGTTCGGCACGGCGATACGGGCAACACGCCGATCGGGCAAGGGACGATGGGCAGCCGCGGCCTCGTCACCGGCGGCTCCGCGCTCGTCATGGCGCTCGACAAGGTCGAGGCGAAGGCGCGCAAAATCGCCGCGGTTCTCCTCGAAGCGGCGCCGGAGGACATCGAGTTCGCGGAGGGGAAGTTCAGCGTCAAGGGGGCGGCGGATCGTGCCAAGAGCCTTGCGGAGATCGCCGCCGCCGCGTATAGCGACAAACTGCCGAACGACATCAACCCCGGTTTGGAGGAAAACGACTTCTTCAAGCCGCCGGGCCTCACCTACCCCTCCGGCGCGCACATCGCCGTCGTGGAAGTGGACCCGGAAACGGGCGACATCACCCTCCAGAAGTACGTCACGGTGGACGACTGCGGCCGTGTCGTCAGCCCGATGCTCGTCGCCGGGCAGGTGCACGGCGGTCTCGCGCAGGGAATCGGGCAGGCGCTCTGGGAGGAAGTGCTGTACGACGAGCAGGGCCAGCTGATCTCCGGCTCGCTGATGGACTACACCGTGCCCGTCGCGGCCTTCTTCCCGCAGTTCCAGACGGATCGCACCGAGACGCCCTCGCCCCTCAACCCGCTCGGCGTTAAGGGGATCGGCGAGGCTGCGACTGTCGCCTCCACGCCGACGATTGCCAACGCCGTGATGGACGCGCTGGAACCCTTCGGCATCTCGCACATTGATCTGCCGCTCACCGCTGAGAAGGTCTGGCACGCCATTCACGCGAGCGAGAGCGCGGCGGCGGACTAGGGGAACCTCACCCCCCGGCCCCCTCTCCATTGCCTAGCGGCAATGGAGAGGGGGAGCGATACGGAGGACAGTGTATGAGTATTAAAGAAGACGTCCATCGTTTAGTAGATGAGTTGCCGGACGATGACCTGCCAGCCGCACAGCGTTTGCTGGAGGCCCTGCGAACGAAGGAGCATGATCCGCTCATGCAGCATCTGATGCAGGCTCCAATTGATGATGAGCCAACGACACCCGAAGAAGACGCAGGCGCGGCAGAAGCACGACAGGAACTGCAACGCGGTGAAGGAAGACCGCTGAGTGAGGTGTGTGCAGAGTTACTGCGTGGCTGATTCCGACAAGCCGTGGCAGATTATTCTTGCACCACGCGCAATCAAGGACCTTCAGCGCGTTCCATTGGCGATGCGACAGCGCCTCCTCGATGCGATGGACGGTCTTGGCGCATACCCGCGACGCGGTGATTTCCGCAAACTGCAAGGATTTGAGGATGAATGGCGTCTCCGCGTCGGCGAGTGGCGTATCCGTTTTACCTTTGACGAAGAGCGGCGCGAAGTCCATATCCTCCGTGTTCTGCCCCGTGGACGAGCATATCGTGATTGAAAGTGCATCGCGACACCCTAAGTACAATCAACCAACTCTTTTGGCATTGGAGCCAATCACGGACAGGATGTTCTGCGGGCACTGGTTGAAGCGGTCAAAACACTGTTGGGCCGCTGAGAGCAGCGCCTGCTTTGTTTCAAAGA
>JBPCPB010000269.1:0-14146 GCA_050999735.1 Thermomicrobiales bacterium
CGTAGAGGATGCCCTTGCTGTCCGGCGCGGGCGTGACCGGCGTCGGCGGCAGCGCGAGGGGGAGTTTTGCCGCGACAATGGCGTCGTGATCTGCGGTCGCCTTCGCCGTGTCGGCGGGCGTCAGGCCACTCTCCCGATAGTAGACGACGACGGCGGAGACCGTCTGCCCGGCGGGGAACTGCTGGAGCAGTTGATTGACCTTCGTCGATTCCGCACTCCCCGGCAGGAAGCTGGCCGCATCGTTCTTCTCGACCGATGTCAGATTGCTCCCGAGCGGCGCGAGCAGCACAGCAACAACGACCCAGAAAAGCAGCACGAACCACTTGACTCGCCTGCCCGCCGCGAATGCCAGCAATGATGTGATCGCAACCATGCGTTGCCACTCCCTTTCGTCCTGCCCTGTCGTCGTCCACACGGAAACACGCCCGGCGCACGGAATGTGATACGGCACCATCTTCCATACCCGCCGAAGATGCCTACGGATCATCGCCCGACGTAGGTAGCCGGATCGCACTCAGTTGGCCCGAAGCTAGAGAACGTGTCACCACGGGCAAAGTGGACGCGCGTTGGGACGGTCCGCCACCGACGCAAGTGCCGACTTGACGATTGGGCCCAGAATCAGCGAGGCTGTCATGAGGGGCAAAGTAGCTTCGATAAAGTACCGACTTTCATTCTGGTTCCGGCACTTCGCTTCATCTGTGGCCCGCTTCCGCGTGAATCATCCCCTCAGGACACCCTCTTTACCCCAGCAAGTGCCGACACTAACAGTTCTCAGCACTTTTCACTGATGACCAGAGCAGTATCAGCGGCTGGCGACGCGCTCATTCCCCGTCAGCCCCGTGATCGGCGGATTTTCGGCCTCTTACTTTGCCCCTGGTGACACCTTCGCTGACTTTGGGCCTCATTGAAGCGGTCCGACGGGAGGATGGGAGATCTATGTGGGAGTAACTCGGCATCAGAAGCTGCGAGTTCTTTTCCGCAGCGGTGCGCAATAACCGGAATTGAGTTTGATTGAAGACAAAAAAGGTATGATTAAAAGCGTAACCCCGGAACCGTCACCGGCGCGCGGCCAGGAGAGGATAACCGGGGAATCACTCTGGGAGTGTACGCCCAAAGTCAATAGGTGTCAATAGTTATCAACTGACGTATCTGTTCAGGAATGAGGGGACGGCCAGGATCGAATGTTGCGAATGCCCGTTGCGAACCACTACCGATAGCGTCTTCTTCACATGAGACCGCCACTCGTAGATGGCAGATCAGGCGCTTCACACATTATGTCAAATTGCTCCCCTCATTCCTGAACAGTTACTCAATGCCCACGTCTCAGTTATACGCTTTCCTGCGCCATAATCCGGCCCGCGTATGGCATTTCGTGCATGCTGGCCATTGGCAGGCATTCTTTCGATGATTCGTAGTCATTCGTCCGTCGGTGTTCGTTTATACGGGGTATGTGAAGAATCGAGGAGGTCGCGGCAATGGCACAGCAGAACGATGGCATGAGCAGGCAAACCGGCGATGCCGGGGGACGCCTCGCAGCGGCATCGCGAGGCACGCTTACGCGCCGCGAAGTACTCATGCGGGCGGGCGCGCTCAGCCTGTCCGCAGGATCAGTGGCCGCGCTCCTCGCCGCCTGCGGTGGGTCGAGCATCGGCCCGACTGCGACCTCGGTGCCGACTGGCACGAAGACAGCATCGCCCCAGCCCGCTGGTTCGGCCGTCTCCGCCACATCGCAGACTGCGAGCGCGTCGGCGAGCAAGGCCTCCGGCCCGATCCGGGTCGGCATGACCGGGGACGGCAAGAGCCTCGACCCAGCGGATTGGGTGGTGATCAACGAGCGCCACTATATCCCACAGATCTTCGATAATCTCATCGAGATCAACGATGCCTACGATCTCGCGCCAGGTCTCGCGACATCATGGGATGCGTCAGCGGACGGTTTGACGTGGACCTTCCATCTTCAGTCCGGCGTAAAATTCCACGACGGCACTGCCTTCGATGCCGCCGCAGTGAAGTTCAATCTCGACCGCACCAGGGATCCCGCAAACGCGATCCACCACAGCGCCGATCTCAGCGTCGTCACCTCGGTCGATGTGGTTGATCCGCTGACGGTCCAGGTCGTTCTTCAACAGGCATTCACCCCATTTCTTGCCACCTTGACGGAGGCGGTCGGCTACATGTCGTCACCCGACGCGATCAAGAAATACGGCAAGGAGTATGCCGTCAATCCGGTTGGGACCGGCCCATTCCAGTTCGTCGAGTGGGTGCGGGACAGCCATCTCACCCTCAAGCGGTTCGACGGCTACTGGCGGCAAGGTCTTCCGCGTGCATCGGGGGTTGTTTTCCAGCCGATCCCGGACACCGCAGTCAAGCTGACCGTCCTGCGCACCGGCAGCATCGACATCGTTGACAGTATTGACCCCAAGGATGTCGCGGCAGTCAGCGCCGATGCATCCCTGAAACTCTACTCCCTCAAGGGAAGTGTCTGGCCGATGCTCCGCCTCAACACAGCGGTCGGGCCGTTCACCAACACGGCGCTCCGTCAGGCGGTGGCGTCGGCGATCAACCGCGACAACATCGTCAAGGCCGTTTATTTCGGCCACGCCGAGCCGGCATACGGCCCGATCCCGCCGCTCTACAAGTCGGTCTATGATCCGAACATTAAGCAGTCCGCGCCGACATACGACCCGGCTCAGGCGAAGCAGAAGATCGTCGAGGGGGGGCAGCCGAACGGCTTCTCATTCCAACTGAACATCTCCAACACGCCCGATAACGCACGCATGGCGGAACTGATCCAGAGCGACCTCACGGCCGTCGGGATCAAGATGCAGATCAATTCTCTGGAATCCGCCGCCTTCACAACCGCGCTGCAGGGCAAGAAGTTCGACGCGGCGCTCGGATCGTGGACGCCGCGGGCCGACGTGGATGGCGTGATGTACCAGCATTTCCACAGTAAGGGGCTCGCGAACTGGGTGAGTTACCACAACCCCACAGTGGACAGCCTGCTCGACAAGACGCGCAGCACGCCGCCCGGCGTCGCACGCAACGATCTGTTTAAGCAAGCGGCGCAGATCATCGCGCAGGAGGTGCCGTGGGTCGTGCTCGTTTTCCAGGAACTTGATCGGGCCGCGCGTGCGAGTGTCGCCGGGTACGCGATTACCCCGGACACGTTGCTGCATCTTGTGAGTGTATCGACCGGAGCAGTGTAGCCACAGGCAGGCATCACGCACCAGGGATCGAGGAGGTTTCGAAGGATGACAGCACAGCATGATCGCACGGGCGGGATGATCGGTAGTCGTGGGGCGCTCCTCCGGGAGGCGTCGCGGGGAATGCTCACGCGACGGGAGGCGCTCCGACGCGCGGGTGCGCTCGGGCTGTCCACGCCGTCCGTCACCGCGCTCCTCGCCGCCTGCGGCGGGTCGAGCATCGGCCCAACTACGACCCCAGCCAGTATGGCGACCGCTTCTGCTCCGTCCGCGAACACGCCCGCCGCCCAGCAAATTGGGAGCGCCTCAGCGGCCAAGGCCTCGGGACCGATCCGCGTTGGTATGGGTGGGGATGGCAAGACCCTCGATCCACCGAACTGGACAGTCATCAACGAGCGGCATTTCATCCCGCAGATTTTCGACAACCTGATTGAGATCAATGAGTCGTACGACCTCGTGCCGGGCCTGGCGAAGTCCTGGGAGTCATCGCCGGACGGCTTGACGTGGACGTTTCATCTGCAACCGGGCGTCACATTCCACGACGGTGCCGCCTTCAATGCTGCGGCGGTGAAGTTCAACCTCGATCGCACCCGAGATCCAGCGAACGCACTCCAGCATAGCGCCGATCTTGGCGTCGTCACGGCGGTCAACGTCATTGATCCGCTGACGGTCAACGTCGTTCTCCAGCAGCCCTTTACTCCGTTCCTCGCTACGCTGACCGAGGCGGTCGGCTATATGTCCTCGCCCGATGCGATCAAGAAGTACGGCAAGGAGTACGCGGTCAATCCGGTTGGGACCGGCCCATTCCAGTTCGGCGAGTGGGTGCGCGATAGCCATCTCACCCTCAAGCGGTTCGACGGCTACTGGAGGCAGGGATTGCCGCGCGCGACGGGAATCCTGTTTCAGCCGATCCCGGACACCGCGGTCAAGCTGACGAATCTACGCACCGGGGGCATCGATATCGTTGACAGCATCGATCCCAAGGATGTTGCGGCGGTGGACGCTGACCCCTCGCTGAAGCGCTATTCCCTCAAGGGGAGCCGCTGGCCGATGCTCCTGCTCAATACCGCGACTGGCCCATTTACCAATATGGCGCTGCGGCAGGCGGTGGCATCAGCGATTAACCGGGATAACATCGTCAAGGCGGTCTACTTCGGCCACGCCGAGCCGGCGTACGGCCCGGTCCCGCCGCTGTACAAAGCGGTTTACGATCCGAATATCAAACAGAGTGCGCCGGCGTACGACCCGGCGAAGGCGAAGCAGAAGCTTGCCGAAGGAGGCCAGCCGAACGGCTTCTCCTTCCAGATGAACATCTCCAACACACCGACGAACGCGCGGATGGCGGAGCTGATCCAGAGCGATTTGGCGACCGTCGGCATCAAATTCGAGATCCGTCCCCTCGAAGCCACCGCCTTTACGTCGGCCTTGCAGAGTCGGAAGTTCGATGCGTCCCTCAGTTCATGGACGCCGCGCGCGGACGTGGACGGCATCATGTATCAGCACTTCCATAGTAAGGGGCTATCGAACTGGGTGAGTTATCACAATCCCACGGTCGATGATCTCCTCGATAAGACGCGCACCACGCCGTCTGGCCAGGCCCGGAACGATCTGTTCAAGCAGGCGGTGCAGATCATCGTGCAGGAGGCGCCCTGGGTGGTGCTCGTCTTCGAGGAGCTGAATCGCGCCTCCCGAGCAACGGTTGCCGGATACACGATGACGCCCGACACGCTCCTGCATCTCGCCAGCGTGTCGGTCGGCGGGGGAGCGTAGCAAGATGCGCGCAGGACGTGTGCTCATTGCACGGGTGATCGCCATCATCCCGGTGATCCTTCTCGTTGAGGTGACCATTTTCGCGATGCTCCACCTCGCCCCGGGCGATCCGGTATCAGTGCTGATTGGCGATCAAGCGGTCGATCCCGCGGTTGTGGCGAATCTGCGGCACCAACTCGCCCTCGATCAGCCACTCCCGATCCAGTTCATTGCCTGGTTCGGGCATACGGTACAGGGCGATCTGGGCTATTCGTTCGTCACTCACCAACCGGTCGTCTCCGCGATCGCGGCGCGGCTCCCGGTCACGGCGGAGCTGACGCTCGCCGCCCTGATCCTCGCACTGGCCATCGCGCTCCCGCTTGGCGTTGCCGCAGCCGTCTTCAAGGGCTCGATCATTGATTATCTCAACCAGGGTTTGGCGATGATCGGCGGCTCGATGCCGGCATTCTGGGTCGGCATCCTCCTCATCCTCCTCTTCGCGCAGCGGCTGCGCTGGCTGCCAGCATCGGGGTTTGTGCCGCTGCAGGAGGATCCACGGAGCAATGTGCAACATCTCGTGCTCCCCGCAATCACGCTCAGTCTCGGCTTTGCCGTCGTGATCAGCCGTGTCGTCCGGGCGAGTATGCTCGAAGTCCTCTCCGAGGACTACATTCGCACCGCGCGCGCGAAGGGATTGGACGAGCGACGGGTACTCATCCGGCACGCGTTACGTGCCGCCCTGCTCCCGACCATCACGATTATCGGCCTGGAGACCGGCCACCTGCTCGGCGGTGCGGTCGTGACGGAGACGATCTTTGCGCTCCCCGGCATGGGCCGCCTGCTCATTGACGGGGTTCTCAGCCGCGATTTCCCGATGGTGCAGGGAACGACGCTCGTTCTGGCCATCCTGCTCGTCTGCGCCAACCTCGTCGCGGATCTCACCTATGCGGCGGCAGATCCGCGTGTGGGGTCAGGCTGATGACGAGTAGCGGCGAAACAGCGAGGGAGAACGATGTGATGGCACGTCGGGGCGGAGCACCGGGCGGGGCTGCGGTACCGGTAAGCAATCCGCGCATGTGGTCGTCGGGCACGCAGAGACGGGCGCGACGGCGGTTCTCGCTGCGCCATCGCCCCTTTCTGATCGTTGGCGTGACGATCTGTCTGCTGATTGCCCTCGTCGCCATCCTGTCTCCTGTGCTGGCCCCGTTCGACCCGATTAAACCGAACGTCCCGGCCGCGCTCCAAGCACCTTCTGCCACGCATCTCTTTGGCACTGATGCCCTCGGTCGCGATTTGCTCAGTCGCGTCCTCTATGGCGCGCGGGTCTCCTACCTCTCAGCGGTACTCGCCACGCTCATCGGGTGCCTGATCGGCTCAGTGGTAGGTCTCACCGCCGGTTTCGTTGGCGGCGTGATCGACAATGTGCTGATGCGTATCATGGACGCATTGTATGCCTTCCCCACGCTCGTGCTCGCCATCGCCGTCGTGGCGACCTTAGGGCCTGGCACGGCGCAAACCGTCGCGGCCATCGCGATCGTGGCCATCCCGCGCTACGCGCGCGTCATGCGCGCGCAGACGCTTGGCCAGCGCCATCGAGAGTTCGTCCTCGCCGCGCAGGTGGTCGGGGCCCATCCGCTGCGCGTCGCGGGCCGGCACATCCTGCCGAATACTCTCGGTATCATCGTCGTGCTGGCATCCGCCTCTGCCGGGTTCGCCGTGTTGACCGAGGCGAGCCTGAGCTTCCTCGGATTGGGAACGCAGCCGCCCACACCCGACTGGGGTAGCATGCTGAAGGATGGCGTGCAGTTCCTCCAGCAGGCGCAATGGCTGGCAATCTTCCCCGGGGTAGCGATCTCCGTGTTGGTGTTGGGGTTCAACTTATTGGGTGACGGGGTGCGGGATCTGCTCGATCCACGCATGCGGTAATCGAAAGTCGTGAGTCGTCGAAAGGAGACCGGTATGCCAATCGTGCGAGTGAACATGTTTGGGGGGCGCAGTGTCGAGCAGAAGCGGGAGCTGGTCCAGGGGATCACCGCTGTGGTCAGCCAGGTGTGCGGGGTCGACCAGGACGGCGTCCATGTCCTAATCGAGGAGATGCCCCGTGAGAACTGGGGACGCGGCGGGATCCTCGGCAGTGATCGCCTCCTGACACGCGCGGCTGCGGCGAGCATGACGGGAGGATACGTCGGCGTCTCGAACGTGCGGACGGTGCCCGGTGGCATCGATGTCTACTTGGCGTATCGGCGCGACCACATCAATCCGACCATGGGGAAGATGCCGGGATTCCGCGCCTCAACCCTCGTGCGCGACCTCGGCGATCCCGAGCACTTCCTCCTGTTTACGCGCTGGGAGAGCGCGGAGGACTCGCGCGCGTACACACGCACCGCCGAGCACGACGCATTACGCGCGGTCGTTCGGGGAAAGCTCACCACGACGATGGAGCTGCTCGATCGCTGTGAACTGGTCGACGTACCGAACGGCGGCGGCCTGGAGCAGGATCCCCGCCGCGCACTGCATATGACAACGTCGATCCACGCCGTCCGCCCCGAGAACATGGATCGATATCTCGAGCTGCGTCGCACGGCCGTCAATCCAGGGATGGCCGCGCTCGACGGGTTTTGGTCCAGTACGGTCCTGCGCCGACTTGATGCGCCGAACGAGTTCCGCATCATCAATCAGTGGGTCTCCCGTGATGCGGCGGAGGCCTATCACCACAGCAGCCTGCACGATGCGTTCCGCACGGAAGTGCGTTCGCTGCTGGCCAAGCACACCGTCACGGGCGAATACGAGACGGTGGTTCTATGACTGTATCGGTCACACACGATGCGCCGGGGCTCATGCTCTCGGATGAACTTGAACTGCGGGAACTGATTCACCTCGTCGAGCTTGCGGAGGCGGTCGGTTACTCCGAACTCTGGTATACCGATCAGCGCTTCTGGCGGGACTGCTATATGGGCCTGACCGTCGCCGCGCAGCACAGCCAGCGATTGCGCCTCGGACCGGGCGTCAACGACCCCTTCACCCGGCATCCCGCAGGAATCGCGATGGCGATCGCGACCCTCGATGAGCTCTCCGAGGGCCGCGCGCAACTTGGCCTCGGGGTGGGGGGGAGCGGCCTCGCCCAGATGCGGCTCCCTAAGGAGAAACCGGTACGGGCACTGCGCGAGGCGATCGAGTTGATCCGAGCGATGCTCACCGGCGAGGTCGTGCAGTATGACGGCGAACTCTTCCACCTCGATAGTGGCAAGCTCGGGTTCCTCCCCGTACGCTCATCGATCCCCATCTCCGTCGCAAGCCACAGCCCGCAGGTACTCCGCCTTTGCGGGCGCAGCGCCGACGGGGTGTTGCTCGGCAACATGGCCAATCGCGCGGCGATCGACGAAGCGACACAACTCATCCGTGACGCCGAGCAGTCCGCGCATCGCCCGGCCGGGTCGGTGGCGATCAACCTCAGGCTTGAGGCGTGCATCGCCGAGGACGAGGGGACGGCACTGGTCGCGATGAAGCGGCGGTTCGCCGCTCGCCTGATCGCCAGCTACCCACAGTGGGAGTACCTCGAACGGCTCGGTGTCTCCCCGTCCCCCATGCTGCGGAGCGCTGCCGAGGCAAAGGCAATTGATCGGGTCGTCGCCACGCTGATGGATGCCGATGTCCGGACGACCGCACTGGTCGGTTCGGCGGCGGCGGTCGCCACGCAATTGGGCGCACTGCTAACGCCGGACATCGCGCGCGTGACCATCCGCCCCTATTCCTGCGCTGGCCAGGGATTCGCGGCCACGGTCGAGGCATTCATGACACAGGTGTGGCCCGCAATCAGTCGGCCGACACATGAGCGATTCACTTCACCGGTGTAGCAGGACGAACATGTTTCGCCATCAATGGGGTAGACTGACGAAACGTCAATTAAAGTACGCTAACGACTGCGACGTCCAGCGTTACGAGAGTGAGCAGGACGGAATGTCAGGATGAGATACACCCTACCTTGACATCTTCTCGCCGTCGGCACTGCCGCATCTGTTGCCGCCCGACCCTTCGCGTACGATCATTGAAGTCTCGTCAATCGACCCCTTGGCCCCGTGTTCCGGGAGATGCGGTGTCTTCCGTCACACTGGGGCAGGTGGCAGGATCGCAAATCATCCTCAGCGCCGCTGCTCGAGTCGTTGCTGCAATTCATCCGCGCCCGGCACCTGCACCACCACAAGATGGTCCACGAGATACGTGAAATGCTGCCGTACCGTGGTATTGCTCCGAACGAGATCCTCCGCGCGGCCCCAGACCAGCATGAGAAGGAGCAGCGTGAGAGCGCCATTGTTTCGGTGCGTGAGCGGTGCACGCGGGTCGTCGTTGCCAGAAACGCATCGGTGTGCCCAATCGAGCGCCTGCGCTGGCGGCATCGTCAGGCCCGGACCCGTCACGAGGAGGATCAGGAGATTGTGGTAGAGGTCCGGCCCACTCCCCACGCGCGCTACCCAGCGGTCGATTACGTCGACGAAGACGCCGACATGCGGCCATTCCTTGATGAGATGCGCTTTGCCGAACTCCACGAACACGACGAGCGACAGGGAATCGAAGACGCCCTGCTCGCGCCGAGAACCAGCGGACGGGATACGCGGCGGCACGTTCGCGAGCACCCAGGCGCAGATCTCCCGCCATCCGCCCTGCGCCTCGGCCGACAGCGGCTCCATCCAACCGATCTGGCACTGGATATACCCATTCATCAGGTGCGCGGTCAGCCGGGGTATCACTGGCCATGCGTCCCGCACCGGATGTAGCACATGGCGTCGCGCCTCATCCAGCGTGAGCGAGCGGGCCAGACATGCAGCCCATTCGTAGAAGAAGTGATTCCAGAGTTCGGGCGGGTAGTGATCAATCCCATTCCGCTCGCGGGCGGGGGGCGTGTTCGCGGCGACCGTCCAAGCCATTAGGTCGTCGGCGAGCGCCAGAAGCCGAGACCTGCCACCACTGTCGGTGAGCAGGCTCGCGAGCGGCAGGCGACCCAGCGTATACCGCGCGACTTCCCACCAGAAGGTTGCCGCTACCCCGTGGATGCGCGGCAAGTCCGGCACCACGGCGGTCGCGAGGTTGGCGATGAACCCGGGGATGAGGGCCTCGACCCGCTCCCGTTCTGCCGCGTCGATGCCGTCATCGCGGTAGTAGCGCCCGAGGGGATCCGGCACGAGGCAGGCGGCGATGGCCAGCGCGAGTGCGTTCCAGAATAGTACCGCGTCGACCTGCCATCGATCACCGATCCCTCGAAAGACCGCTGAGCCGCCCTGTGCCCCGACCACACGGAGGATTTGCACGCGCACTGCGTCGTCCGCGACCCCGTGCGCGACGAGGCATCCGAGCCCGAGTCCCGCTGCGACGAGCGGGTCCGCAGGGTACTGGTATTCGCCGAGCGCTCGCGGGCGGGGCATCCGCGCAGTCGCCAGCAGGATGCCCCTGCACCACGGGATCGCGCCGTGGGCGGCGGCCCAATCGAAGCCAACCCAGAGGATGGCCGCGGTGGCTCCGGCGATGGCTTGGAGGCGGAAGGCGTCGACATCGCGCTCGTTGTATGCGTATGTGAAGTCGTCGGGACGCGCGATCGCCTGCGCCGTAGCGAGCGCCTCTTCCATCGACATCCCCGCAGCCGGTGTGCGCGATTCGATCGTCTCCTGCGCCCACGTCATCGTCGCCAGCCACCGCTGCATCTCCAACGCCCGCACGTATCCCGGCTCGTTTCGCTGGCGCAGATGGTCCGGAGCGATGTAGACGACCTGCGTGTCGTCACCGGATGGAATGAGGCGGTAGTTTGCGCGTACGCATGCGGCCTGATAGTCCTCCATGTCTTCGCGCAGCGACGCGACCTGCGCAATGTTGCTCGCCTCCTCCTCGCACCACAGCGGCGGGGTGTCCCAGCCCGCGACGGCATGCTCGAGTGCTACCGCGAGGGATGGATCGTCGGTGGCTTGGTAGTAGCAAACGAAATGAGGCAGATTCATCGCTCGCTGCGGACGCGCGCCGCGCTCCGCTTGACGTTCATAGATCCGCGTGTGCTGATCGAAGGGGTCGAGGGCTGGTGACGGCTGCGCGTCGTACCCGGCTCGGATCATGTCGAGCCGCCAGGTCATCGGCGATCCGACGAGGAGCAGCGCGGCATGCAAGCAGCGGTCCGGGAAGGCCATCGCGACACTGAGGCAGACTGCGGGCATCGCGACACACATGCTGCCCGCAAGGACCGCCTCGAACAATTCGGATGGGTCCCTGCCCTGCGCGACTTGGTCCTCCATCCATGTTTCCAAGGCCATGAGTGCGCACTTGACCGCGTCCGGCCCCGGCCCATGCGGCCGGAACCAGCGATAGACCCGCTCATCACCCCAGAACTCCCGGCGATCCCCCCCGATCGTGAGGATCGCCGGGACGGGGGTGCGCCGTTCACCCGGCTCCCGGCGGTGCTGTTCGGCCTCGCGCCACATCGCGACGGCGCTATTCGCGAGTCCATGGATCAGGCGCAGCCCCTCATCCAGATTGGCGCGCAGCAGGGCGAGGAAAGGGCCTTGGATATCCGCTGGAGGGAAGAACGTGCGGTCCATGTGGATGCCGAGGGAATGGTCCGCGTCGAATGCATAATGCCGATGCTCCTCGGCACTCGCGACGAGCACCGACAGCGCGAAGTCGACGTACTGCGCCGGTAGGTGGCGGACCAGCGGCCGATAGGCGGATATCGCCTCTTCCTTGGCCTCCCAAGCGCCGGTGCCCATGGCGAGCGACGCGAGGAATGCGCCGACCTCATCCGGCAGGCAATCGGCGGAGTGGATGACGATGCGGCGCAGCTCGCGAGCGTGCGCCTCTTCCTCGTCGGCGAGCATCCAATGGGTTCGTGGCTCAATCTCGCTGTACCAGCGCACCGCCACCCCCCCAACCTCGTGGCGATGTGCCCAGCCGTCTGGCGTGCCGACCTGCCACATCACCATGAGCGCTGCGACGGCAGGGCGAAGCACCACGGGCAGGGCGTCGGCGCGGGCAAGGAGCCATGCGAGCATCGGCTCGACTGTGCGCCACCGCGCCTCCATCGCCGGGCGCATCCCGGGGAAGGCGTTGTATGTACCGTAGCCGCATGCGAACGGCCTTACCGTCTGCAGTATCGCCGCCATGCGCCGACCATCGTTCGCGAGGAGCTCCGTCGCGCCCCGGTCCAGCAAGTCGCGCGTGCGAGCCGACTGGAGCGGCGCCGAGAGCAGCGCGTCCGACCAGCGAGGTGATTGGTCATCGGGCGAGGAAAGCCGATCGGTGAGCGCGAACCAAGGAGCCGGGCCCTCCGTCTCAAGCACGGAGACGCCGAGGAGCTGGACCGCCCGCAGTAGCCCGACCGGCTCGCCGATGTCGCGTAGATATCGCGGCAGATCCTCACGTTCGCGGTCGAGCACGCGGCGAAACGTCCAGTCTTCGAGCAGGTCATGGGCGAAGCGGTAGGTGTCGCGGTGGGGGTCGTACAAGAGGATCTGGTCCCGCTCCAGCGACTCCGCGACCTCCCCGTTCGGCAAGACCTCAAGCGGGAAACGCTGCCCGGGATGGCGGATCACGGCGCGGCCGATCGCGAGCAACGCCTGTTGCCGCGTGCGACCCGAGAGAGCGCCGTCCCGACGGCCAACGATCCGTTCCCACCAGAGCTGATGCGCGTCTGTTTCGGAAAGGATCTGTGGCAAAGGTTGCTCATCAGCTCGATTGACGGTTTGTAAGAGGAGACGGAGAAAGAATGGATTCTCGGCGACAGGTGTCAGTGTGGGCTGTGTCATAATCGGCGCGAGGCCGGGATGGGCCGCAATTACAGTTGCCCGCTCGGCTGTGGAGAGCGGCGGTATCTGCAAGGCCACAGGGTCGCCGAGCCCCTCCAGATCGAGCCACGCATACACGTCATCGATGTTCTCATCCCGTGCCGTGGCAAGCACACACCAGTGTCGCGCGCCGTCGTCGCTCAGCGGCATCCGCCGGATCTCGCGCAGCACGTCATTGATGCAGGCCCGGGCTCCTGGCTCGACGATCCGGTCGATGCCGTCGATGAAGATGCAGGGGTGCGACGTGCCGCTCACGGCGAGGAGGATGTCTCGTAACGATTGGTGCAATGGGAGCCTGCTCGCGAAACCTGACCACCCGGTGACATCGAGGCGATCCCACGAGAAGACGAGCGTCGGCACGTCTGCCTGCTGCCGCTGGGCGAGTGCCTTGAGGATCGCGCTCTTGCCGATGCCGGGCGGTCCGACCACCTCTACCACAGCCGCGCACGCGACGAGTCGCTGCGCCTCGTCCATTAGCGAGATACGATCGAGCGTGACGCCACCGATGTCGGCACGGATGTCCCCGAGAGTTGCCGCCGCTTCCGCCGTTATGCGCGCGAGCTCGGCGCGCTGCTCGACAGGCAGGAGGAGCCACACGTTCTCCCGCTGCAATTGGAGGGTGAGGCTCTCGCGGCTGTAGACGCCAGCAGCATATTGACCCTCCCCCGCGTAGCGATCGAGGTGGGCAAAGAGGTCCGACGCCCGCCCCGGCGAGTTGTTGGGGACGATGTGACGGAGCATCTCCAAGGCGAATGTGCGATCGCGCGACCCTTCGTCCTGCACATCGAAGTCGAGGATCGCCAGCGCGCGCAGGAAACGCCAGAGCGTGTCATCCGGTACGGGCTCACCCGCGTAGCTGTCCAGTTTCTCCCGAACGAGGTCGATGAGGCCGCGTTGCTCCGCTGCCATTTGGCCCGGGAGGACGCGCGCAAAGAATGCAGAGGCGTCGCTACTTGTCCGCACTGTCCGCAAGAGTGGCTGGTAATGCTGGGAAATCAGTCGCTGGGCGACACCGACCACCAAGGCCATCCGGTCGAGATCGATGTTGAAGCTCTCCGAGGTAAAGGTCGCCCAGCAGTCCCGCAGCACCTCGTCGAATGTGAGATCTCCGCAGGTAAACGTGATGTCGTGCTTCACTTGCATATGCACGATCATCGGCCCCGTCGCTAGGTCCGCAACGATGGTCAGATCATCGAGCAGATCGCCGGTGTAGCTGGTCTGCAGGAGCACCTCACGAAGGATGGAGCCATCGGGGACGCCACGGGGAGACGCGCCCGAGAGCAAGCCGGCCACGTAGTAGGCGGCGATGCCGCGTTCGAAGTCGTGACCGCCGCCCCCCGTCGAATAGGGGCTCGCGGGGCCACGGGGTGTTCCTCC
>JBPCPB010000277.1:0-5543 GCA_050999735.1 Thermomicrobiales bacterium
AGTAGAGGAGGTGCGGGTGCCTTCTCCCCCCCCCTCTCCTCCTTTTCTCTTGTGGTCTGCGCACCCTCCCCCCCCACCACTGCACTGCTACAACGTCCCTTCCTCCTTGAGCATCGCGAGTGCGCGGTCGAAGGCCGCGACGGTCTGGTCCGCTTCGGCGGGGCCGTGGACGGCGGAGACGATCAGTTGCATGCCGGATGGATCCACACCGCCGAGTTGCAGGGCGGCCTTGAGACGGTGGATGAGTTTGCGCGCCGGGACTTTCGGCTCAGTAAATGTGAGCGGGATGAGCGACACCGGCCCGCCTGCCTTGCCCGCGATACCATGCCGGGCGAATGCCTCGTTGAAACCCGCCCGGATCGCGTCGGCGGTGGCAATTGCGCGCTTTTGCACTCCCGGATCCTTGACGATATTTAGGCAGGCGATTCCAGCGGCGGATGAGAGTGGGTTCGCGTTGTAGGTGCCAGGATGCGGGATGCGCTCGTGACGGACCCATTGCTCGTCGTCGCTCTGGAGGAAGGGAGCGAAGAGGGCGGATTTGCCGGCAATGGCGCCGCCCGGCAGGCCACCGGCGACGATCTTGGCCAGCGTCGTCAGGTCGGGCAGGACGCCGTAATACTCCTGCGCCCCACCGGGGGCATAACGAAAGCCGGTGACGACCTCATCGAAGATCAGGACAATTCCTTTCGCGTCGCAGAGATCGCGGACGGATTGCAGGTATTCCGTACCGGCCTGATCGGCGATCAGGATGATGGCGGCGATGTCGTCCCAGCTGTTGACCATCTGCGTCAGCGCGCCAATGTCGCGCGGCGGCACGCTGACAACTGTCCGCACGAGCGCTTCCGGCACACCGGCGGCGTTCGGCTCGTTGTAGGGTGGCGCCATCGCCATCGTCGCGTAGTCGTGCCAGCCGTGGAAGGCGCCTTGTACCTTGCAGATCACGTCCTTCCCGGCGACGGCGCGGGCCATCCGCATCGCCAGCATCGTCGCCTCGGTGCCGGAGGAGGTGAATTTGACCATCCCGCCATGCGCCGAGGGGACAATCGCCTTGATTTGCTCGCCCCAGATAATCTCCTGCTCGTGGCACGCGCCGAGGTGCGTGCCGAGCGCCGCCTGACGCTGCACGGCCTCGACAATCGCCGGATGGCTGTGACCGAGCAGTAACGCGCCGTGGCCGCCGAAGTAATCTATGTACTCATTGCCGTCCACATCCCACTTGCGCGGCCCTTTAGCGTGGGTGCAATAGAGCGGAAACGGCTCCATGTACCGCCCATCGTGGGTGACGCCATCGGGAAAGGTCTGCGCGGCGCGGGCGTGAAGCGCCGCCGACCCCGCCATCCGGCGGGCGCGTTCCTGATCAATCGTCTCCGTGCGGACGGGTGCGGCCATGCGCGGTGCCTCCTTCGAGCTATGAAACGGCTGCATGGCGTCCGACTGGCGTCATGCTCTCCGATACAACGGACGATACCCGTATCCTAGCCCTCACGCAGGTGCGGGGCAAGACCTACCTCTCCCCCGGCCCCTCCCCTAAAAGGGAGGGGTGACTTATTCCAGGTTTTTGGATGTTCCCCAAAAACCTGATCTTGCAGCGGTTCGCTCCCCCTTCCTTTTAGGGCAGGGGGCCGGGGGTTAGGTTAGGGCAGCCTTGCCTCGCCGTCGCCATTCAGCGATACTGGAACCTGAACGAACACCCGCGCGGGGCACGCCAGCGCCCTTTCCCGTGGCCCCGCCCCGCATGACCGAGAGGCAGCATGGACGCCGACACACCTGCGATGCAGACGCTCTACCGCGTTTACCGCCCCACCACGTTCGACGCAGACGAACTGGTCGGGCAGGAGCACATTACCCGCACCCTCAAGAGCGCGATCAAGCAAGGGCGACTCGCGCATGCCTACCTCTTCTGCGGGCCGCGCGGCACCGGTAAGACGAGCACCGCCCGCCTCCTCGCCAAGGCCGCTAACTGTCTCAACCCGGATCCGGACAATCGCCCCTGCAACCAGTGCGAGGCGTGCCGCGCCATCGTCGAGGGGCGGACGATGGATCTCATCGAGATTGACGCCGCCTCGAACCGCGGCATTGACGAGATCCGCCAACTGCGCGAGACGGTGCAGTTCAATCCATCCCAACTGCGCTACCGCTTCTACATCATTGACGAGTGCCATCAACTGACGCCGGCCGCTTGGAACGCCTTTCTCAAGACGCTCGAAGAGCCGCCGCCGCACGCGAAGTTCGTCCTCTGCACGACGGAACCGGAGAAATTGCTCGATACCGTCGCGTCGCGCTGCCAGCGGTTCGATTTCCACCGCATCCCGCTCGACGCGATGACGGGGTTGATGCGGCGCATCTGCGCGCGCGAGGGGCTGGTTGCCAGCGACGACGCGCTTGCCGCCATTGCGCGGCAGGCAACCGGCTCGATGCGCGACGCACTCAGCCTCCTGGATACGCTCGCCTCGTACGGCTCGTCCGGCGACGGCATCACGCTGGAGACGGTGCGTGAGGTACTCGGCGCGGGGTCGAACGAGCGTGTGCTGGCGATCATTGACGCCCTCGCCGCGCGCGATGTCGGCGCGGGAATTGCTGCAATCAATAGTGCGACGGAAGCGGGTGTCGAGCCGGGCGTGCTGGCCGGGCAGATCGTTGCCGCCTTCCGCGCGCTCCTTTACGCTGCCTATGCCGTGCCGCGCGCGAGCGAAATTGCGGACGCCGCGATTCAGGAGCGCGTCGGCATGTTCGCGCCCGCCGATGTCGCCTACATCACCAAACTCTTCAGCCAGGTCGAGTTCCGCCTTAAACATACCGCGTACGGTCATCTGCCGCTCGAACTCGCTGTCGTGGATGCCGTGCTGATGCGGATGGGGCAATCCGTCCCGACCGCGCAGCCGGTGCAGAGCATTCCGGTTGCCGCACCGATCATGCCCGCCGCGCCGCTGCCGACACCGATCAACGCCGCGCGTCCGGCACGCCCGCCTGCCGACCGCCCGGCCCCGCCACCGGCCGATCGGGAGATGCCGCCGGTCGCCATCCGCCCCGACCGCTTCCGCCCGGAGCGCGCTGACCCGCCCGCGTCGCCTGCCGCGCTCGCTGAAGCGGGCGACAGCCCCGTCGCGGGCGGCGGTACATTGACGCTGGAGCAGATTGATGGATTATGGAACCGCATCAAGCAGGGCGTGAAAATGGAGCGGCGGGCGAAAACGCTCGCGATCCTCAACGACGTGAATCCCCACGAGGTGCGCGGCAATATCATCGTCCTCGCCACGACGGCCAGGTTCTATTATGACCACATCGCCGAGGATGACACGCGCCTCCTGCTCGAAAAGGTGATTAGCCCGCTCGTCGGCCAGCCGGTGCGCGTCATGTGCGAGTTGATCGGCGACCGCCCGGCGAGCGCGGCTGCACGCAATGGCAGGCCGCTCCGGCCCATCGCCTCCTCAACGCCGCCACCAACCGCGACCACGACTATCGCGCCGATCGCGCCACCCATCGTGGCCGAACCGCCCTCGTCATCTAACGGCGCGAGCGCCACGCCGATGGAGCCAGCCGCGCCGTCGCTCTCGCCCGATGTGGCTGAGGAGAATTTCCAGCGCCTCGCCAACCTCTTCGACGCGCAAATCCACGATGACGACGAACCGCCCCCCTTCCCGGAGCAATGAGTAACGAGCGATGAGCAATGAGTGAGGGAATCTCGTTCCTCGCTGCTCGTTTCTTTCCCGTAATAGTGGGTTGCACGGTTCAACTGACAATCCATACCGTCTTGCTGGCATTGGGTATGCCGATACGTCGCCGCGGGATCGCCGATCCCGCGTAGTAGACTGAAACGGCAGATTGAACGAATCGCAAGGAGGGCGAAGCCCGATGCAAGAGCGGAAACTCGATGGAATGCGCGTGGCAATCATCGTTAACAACGACTTCGAGCAGGTAGAGATGACCGAACCGCGTAAGGCGCTGGATCAGGCAGGCGCGCACACGACGCTGATCGCGCCGAAACCGGGACGGGTTGTCGGCATGAATCACGACAAGCAGGCGGATACCTTTCCTGTGGAGATGACGCTCGATCAAGCGAGCGCCGATCAGTTTGATGCTCTCCTGCTGCCGGGCGGCGCAATCAATGCCGACACGATGCGCATGAATCCGAAGGCACAGGAGTTCGTCCGGCAGATGAACGACGCGGGCAAACCGATGGCGGTAATCTGCCACGCGCCGTGGCTACTCGTCTCTGCTGGCCTCGTCTCCGGTCGCACGCTGACCAGTTGGCCGACGATTCAGGACGACATCCGCAACGCGGGCGGCCAGTGGGAGGACCGCGAGATGGTGCGTGACCGCAATCTCGTCACCAGCCGTGGCCCCCAGGACATCTCCGCCTTCAACAACGGCATGATCGAACTCTTCGCCGAGCAGCGCGTCGGCGCGCGATAGCAGGCAAAAGCAGTCCGTAGCGGGCATTATCCTATGGCGGTCAGGTTACTGACCGCCATTTCGCTTCTCCCGAATCTGTACGCGTACTCCAATATCATTCTCAGATCGTGCCATGACCTTTATGGCGTGTGTATCGGAGATTCGCGGAGCATGGCTGTGGTGACCGAAAACGGCGTACACGACGGCTTGAGCAGCCGGGACGCAGAAATTATCGAGATCGGCAGTCTGGAATCTGGCAGGTTCGATAATGAACTGAAAGTCTATTGTGAGAGACTGATTCGATAACAAATCCGGGATTTGAATACGCCGTTGCAGTGCGGCACGCCATTCAATAACTTTCTGTTGTCCGACGCTATCACCTGGCCAAAGAGGTGGGCTACCCGGCATGAATATTTCTATGAGCGGGGTAGTAGGGCTCCCCGCATACGCCACCGATGCGGATTTGATTTTGATGCGTACAAACGGGGATAAATCAGTGAGCCGCTTATGGCTGGACAGTTCAGTAATCCACCAATCCTCTCTTGACCATTGACCACGCGGCCCAGACGGACTTCCTGCGAAGATAACGTTACTCAATCCGTCAATCGTGGCTTTCAAGAGGTTGTAAATTGCCGTGTCTTTCATGCGGGCAGAATCGACATTGAATGTAAGATCAATCGCACACGGTTCATTGATGAATGGGCCAACGTACACGCTTCGAACTGCTTGAGCGACAGCAATCTTCCACGGCTCCGCAATGTGGCTGAGTGCAGTGAGCCCCGCTGCGCGACCAGCAACGGTAACATCAAGAGACGGCACAGCCATCGTTCATGCTCCTCATGCTTCTTTCCCATGCAGGCAGCGGGCAACCGACTTCATGCCCTTGCTGCCCGCTGGCCGCCGCTCCTACTAGAACGCTTCGATGGCGTCCAGCAGCCCCTGCATGTAGCCGATGGCGTGCGCTCGCCCTCGGTGTCCCCACGGCGTGTCGTCCACCAGCTGCGGCACGTGGTCATCGAGCAGAAAGCCCACAAACCCGCTCCGCTTCAGCAACCGCATCGTCTCCGCCGCGTTGAAGTTCCCCTCACCAATGAAGCATTCGGCGAACCGGGGGACAGTGCCCTGCACATCGCGGAAGTGGACATAGGCGA
>JBPCPB010000279.1:0-6549 GCA_050999735.1 Thermomicrobiales bacterium
GCCGTATCGGGGGTGGCAATCATCGTCGCACCTTCGTATCCTTCCGAGCATCACACGGTCACACGAGGAAGCGTGCCGCTTCCTCTTCCGACATCGCATCCAAGTTCGCCATGATGCGTCGTTCGACCTGGGTAGAGAGTTCCGCGACCGTTGGCGCCTCGAACAGACTGAGCAAGGGTATCTCGACCCCGAAGTTGTCGCGGATGCGGGAGATGAGCTGGATTCCTAACAACGAATGGCCCCCGAGCAGGAAGAAATCATCATCCACGCCGACACGCTCGAGACCCAACACCGTGGCGACGATCGCGGCCAGCCGACCCTCAATGGCTGTATGCGGGCTAACGTCACTCGCCTCTCGCATGCTGTTTGCGGCGCTGGGTTCGGGCAGGGCGGACGGATCAATCTTTCCGTTCGGGGTCACGGGTAGCGACTCGATCCGCACAAAGGACGCCGGAACCATATACTCCGGCAGGTGTGGCCGGAGGAAGTCTTGCAGATCATCGGCGGTCGGCTCAATCTCCGGCGCTGGCACAACATACGCCACCAGGCGCAGATCGCCCGGGGCATGCTCGCGCGCCGTGACATGGCTCGTGCGGACAGCGGGATGCCGGTTCAGCACGGTGATGATCTCACCAATCTCGATGCGGTTGCCGCGAACCTTCACTTGCCCGTCGGAACGACCGACAAAATCGATGCTGCCGTCGGGTCGCTCCCGGGCGAGATCGCCCGTCTTGTACAGCCGTGCGCCCGCCGCACCGAAGGGGTCCGGGATGAACCGTTCGGCGGTCAGTTCGGGCCGGTTGCGATAGCCACGGGCCACGCCCGCGCCACCGATATACAACTCGCCTTCCATGCCCGTCGGGACCGGCCGTAGCGCCGCATCGAGGACGTAGACGCGGGTGTTCGCGATCGGGTGGCCGATGGAGGGTGGGGAATCCGGGGCATCAGTGGGAAGAACGCGCCCGGACGTTGCCACGACGGTGCTTTCGGCTGGACCGTAGTTGTTGATCAGCGCAAATGGCAATGTGGACGGCGGGTAGATATGGAGCCGGTCGCCCCCGGTGAACATAGCGCGGAGGGTGGTCTCCGCCGGCCATTCCAGCGTCATGGCGATCTCGGCCAGCGGGGTGGGTAGGAAGCAGAGAGTGATCTCGCGCGCCAGCAACCAGTCGCGGAGCAACTCCGGCGAGAGCCGGGTCTCTTCATCGGGTATAGAGACGCTCGCCCCCGCCGTGAGATAGGGCCACAGTTCCCAGACTGCCGCATCAAAGGCGAGACTCGCGATCTGAGTCGCGCGGTCGGCCGGTGTCACCGCAAATGCATCGCGGTGCCAGAAAGCAAGATTCAGCAGGCCCCCGTGCGTGAGTTCCACTCCCTTCGGCTCCCCGGTTGAGCCTGAGGTATAGATGACGTAGGCCAGGGTATCGGCATGCACCGCGCTTTCCGGCGGCTGCGCGGGTTGCACGGCGATGTTGGAACGGTCAGTGTCTATGGACACGGTGCGCCATGTTCCCTCGGTCAACTGTTCGGCGATGCGCTGTCGCGTTACGAGCACAGGGACCTGCGCATCCGCGAGCATAAAATGGAGACGCTCTGCCGGGTGCGACGGATCGAGGGGAAGGTATGCCCCCCCCGCTTTGAGCACCCCCAGTGCGCCCACCACGAAGTCAATTGAGCGCTCCAAACAAAGCCCGACGACAATGTCCGGCCCCACGCCCTGCGCGCGGAGATAGTTACCGAGCCTGTTCGCCCGGACGTCGAGCTCCCGGTAGGTGACGATGTCAGCGCCCGCGATCAGGGCAATGGCGTCGGGCATCGCAGCGGCATGGTCGGCAATCAACTGCGGAACGAATCGCTCGCGTATGAGCGCGCTCTGCAAGTCGGCGCAGCCAGTGACTCCGGGCCACTCAGTCCCTGGCCAATGCGGCTGGCTCGTATCTCGCGAATCGGCAACCACGGAGCCTTGGTGAGAGTCGCTCGTTCCTTCGCCATCCTGCGCAATCATCGTCAGCCCTTCCCATTTATTATTGTCTACGACAACATTTTGTCTTACACTTAGCGAATGAACCTTCTCGCCGTTTCTGCCCCGGCGATTCGGGCATGATGCCGGTAGGGCAAATACCGTTGGTGGCGGGGGACTGCTGGTACCTTGGGATCGCGGCGCAATGCCCGCACGTTCTTCCGTCGCTCAATGTGTTCCCAGCGGCTCACAATGCTTCAGACAATCGGGGCATTTGTACGCCAGAAAGCCTCGTCTGTCAAGACAGATCAGGGTAACGCTGAAATATTGCATTGATTGAACTAGAATCAATTTATCGCCTGCCAGCGTACGTAATATTGGAGGCAACTTTGTCTGCAATGTCGGCATCCTCTCGCGTATGGTTGGATTCAGATCCTCTCATCAAGCCCATGAAGGCAACATATCATCCCCGGATGGCACGTTTGCTCCATATCAAGGGTGTAGACGTGACGATTCCTTCACGATTCGGTCTCACTCCTCATTTGGAGTGGGTGGCTCTCCCGGCGGTTTGATGAGTCTCATATCGCGCTCGCCTCGGCATCGGCCAGCCACGCGCTCAACTCTACGCCACGCCGCTCACGTACGATCACCGCGAACCGCTCGGTAAAAGCGATCATGCTCGCGACCTCCAGATGGCACACCCACGACTGTTCAACGGCGACAGTTTCCGCCTCGCTCCGCCGTTCGGGTCTGCGCACCAGCAGATAGGGGAGGTATGCATACGCCAAGGTTCGCGACACCGAGCGACGCGCTGACCGGAGTCCAGCGGCCTGTCAGAATGGGGTACCCCAGCCTGATGTCAGCCATCCTCACCGCTCCACGTCAACTTAGGGCCATTTTCTTTGTTTCTTGACAGCTGTCCCGAACGCGTACAGACTCTTTCCTGATACGATGAGGACAACCATGACTGGACAACGGATCGGCGATATCCGGGTCAGCTCGCTCGATCAGAACCCGGATCGCCAACTCGAATAACCCCCCGTGGATCGTACCTTCACCGACACAGCGTCCGGCAAGGACGTGGATCGTCCCCAACTCGATGACCTCATGCGTTTCGCGCGCGAGGGGGATACGGTCGTCGTCCACAGCATGGATCGCCTGGCTCGCAATCTCGATGATCTGCGCCAGATCGTCCACTCGCTCACTCAGTGAGGGGTGCGGGTCGAGTTCGTCAAGGAAGGACTGACGTTCACGGGGAGGACGCGCCGATGGCGACGCTGCTGTTGTCGGTGATGGGAGCGTTTGCCGGGTTCGAGCGGGCGCTGATCCAGGAGCGGCGGGGGAGGAGAGGGCGGTGGTGGCGCGGGCGTACGGGATCAGCCGGGAGACACTCTATCAGTATCTGCGGGCGGGAGAATAAGCGGTACGGTAGCGATCAGTGTCGAGTACGAATGGTGTCCAATCGGACGGGTGACACGACTCCTTTCGTGAATAGAATCTCTCATGTCGGCGCGGGACAGTCCCGGTTCACCCCCGCGTGCGTGGGGACGATGGCTTGAGGCGGGCGAGGAGCAGGCGCGACTGTGTGAGGCGCACCTGACTGAAGTGGTGTACGTCCTCTCAGCACATGCCCACTCCATGAAGGAGACCCCCATTCTTTTCAGACAGTGTGTCAGGGCGCATTGTTTCGTTGTGCAGGAGTCTGATGCGCTCGACCAGATCATCGAGGTCGTCGCTCTTCTCAAGAAACAAGGCGATGCCGGCGTCCGACGCGGCAGCGCGCATCGCCGTACTGCTGAACGCGGTGAGCATGACGATGGTCGCCGCATCGCCCGCCGCATGGATGCGCCGGGCCGCTTCGATACCGCTGATGCCGGGTAGGGCAAGGTCGAGCACAATAATGTCCGGGCGCAGCGCCGCCGCGAGCGCGACTGCTTGCACACCGTCGGCCGCTTCACCGATCACCGCAAAATCCGGTTCGCTCGTGAGAATGTGGCGAAGCGCGCGGCGCACCGAGTCCGCGTCATCCACAAGGAGAATGCGGACAGTCGCTGCTGTTGTTGTATGGATGCATGCCACTGAATTTCCTCATCGCCGAATCGCAACCAGTCCTCTTCCCTCACTGTACGGTGGGAGGACGATCGGCACATCGGTCGGATGGGAAGCCGGGAGATCGTCCAAAAGTATGAGAGACGCACTGAGTGCTGAGTGCTGAGAGCCAGTCCCTCATTGCTCATTGCTCTCCACGAGTCCGTGGCGGACGGCGTAGAGTGCGGCTTGCGTGCGATCGGTGACGTCGAGTTTCTGGAAGACGGCGCTCAGATGGCGCTTGACCGTCCGGTCGCCGATAAACAACTCGTTCGCGATCTCTTTATTGCTCTTCCCCTGAATCAGCAGTCGGAGCACATCGCGCTCGCGTTCGGTCAGTGCCTCGTGCGATGCCCGGATGTCGGTGGGGGGCGTGACGGGGCGCTGGAATCGGGAGACGAGCCGTTTCGCGACCTCAGGATCGAGCGGCGATTCGCCCGCATAAACGGCGCGGATGGCGGCGACTAACTCGTCCGGGTCTATGTCTTTGAGGAGATAGCCGTTCGCGCCCGCTTCAAGGGCGGGGAAAACCTGCTCGTCGTCCGCGAAACTGGTCAGCGCCATGATTTTAAGAGACGGATAGGACCGCCGGAGCGCGCCAATCGCCGCGATACCGCCGATGCCGGGCATCATCAGGTCCATGAGGACCACATCGGGCGTCAGTTCCGGGAGGTGCGCGATCGCATCCTCACCACTCGCCGCCTCGCCAACGACGGTGATGCCCGGTTCGCCCTCCAGGAAGCCGCGCAAGCCACTGCGAACCATCCGATGGTCGTCCACGATCAAGACACGAATTGTTTGCGCACCATCCATGCGGGCTTCTCCACAGCGTGCGGTCGCCACCCAATCCGGCGGGACGGAACGGCGAATCGTATCCGCAGTATACCCTATGTGAGGACACCGGTTGCGGCTAGCCCGTTCCCCGGTGGGACTACGCGATCGCGTGGCCTTGCTGCGCAATCACCTGCCGCGTTGTCGGTTGCGAGCATGCACCGTACAATGGCGACAGTCCCACAGGGATGTCCGCGGCGGATGCTGTCGAGAAAACACGGAAAGTGTGGGCATGGAGATTTTGCAGTTCGATGGTACGGCGGAGATGTCGCCCGGAACGACCATCTATCTCGATCACGCAGCGACGACGCCAACCGATCCGGCGGTGATCGAGGCGATGCTGCCGTATTGGTATGATACATGGGGCAATCCATCCAGCCTGTATGCGGCGGGGCGACAGGCGCGGGCGGCGCTCGACCGCGCGCGGGCTGTCCTCGCGGAGATACTCCATTGCCACCCACGCGAAATCACCATTACCTCGGGCGGTTCGGAGAGTGATAACCTCGCTCTGCGCGGTATCGTCGCGGAGGCCCGTCGCGCGACGCCGCGTCCGCACCTCATTACCAGTGCGGTTGAGCATCACGCCGTCCTTCATACGGCGACGGCACTGGAAAAAGAGGGTGTTGATGTTACCTACGTGCCGGTTGATGCCTACGGTATGGTGTCGCCGGATGACCTCGCCGCCGCGATCCGGCCCGAAACGTGTCTCATCTCGATCATGGACGCCAACAACGAAGTCGGGACGATCAACCCAATCGCCGAACTCGCCGCGATTGCTCGTGCGCGTCATATCCCGTTCCACACGGATGCGGTGCAAGCGGCAGGCGCGCTTCCGCTCGACGTGGATGCGCTCGGCGCTGATCTGCTCTCGCTCTCGGCGCATAAGTTCAATGGGCCGAAGGGGATTGGCCTGCTCTATACACGCCGGGGCACGCAATGGACGCCGCAAATTACGGGCGGTGGGCAGGAGATGAATCGCCGCGCGGGCACGGAAAACGTCGCCTATGCGGTCGGTATGGCCGTCGCCCTCGCGCGTGCCGAGGCGGGACGACCACAAGCGGTCGCACTGTGCGCCGCCCTCCGCGACCGGCTGATTGAGCGCGTGCTGGCGGAAATTCCTGATGTCCGCCTGAATGGTCATCCAACACGGCGGCTCGCCAACAATGCGAACCTCGGCTTCGCCGGTGTCGAGGCGGAATCGCTCCTCATTCTGCTCGATGCGGAGGGGATCGCGGCCTCGGCGGGTTCCGCCTGCGCGAGTGGCAGTATCGAACCAAGCCACGTCCTGACAGCAATGGGCGTCCCCGAGCCATACGCGCTCGGTACACTCCGGTTCTCCTTCGGCGCGGAAAATACCGCCGCCGACGTCGAGGCCGTCGCCGATCTCCTCCCCCGTCTCGTCGCCCGCCTTCGCTCCCTCGCAACACTAACGGTCTAACGGACAAACCGATTGAACCGCAGAGACGAAGAAGGCCAAGAGGGAAATGCGAGCGCAGAGAGCGCAGAGGAAAAAAAGAAGATGATTAGGGTGTTAGGGCTACGTAGTTGAGGTATTTTTACTGGTGGTAGCAGGCCTTCCAGCCCGACATTCCCACACCCAGAGGAAGGACGGAAAGACCGCTACAACAGGAGTCTGTAGGTGAACCGCGCAAACCCCAAGGGGTTTAGCT
>JBPCPB010000516.1:0-13315 GCA_050999735.1 Thermomicrobiales bacterium
TGCGGCCAACATATTGATCCGCGACGGTCGGCGGCGGGGTCACCTTCCGGTCGGCAATCCACGGATGGGGCTGGTTCTCGACGAGGCTGATACCCCGGTTCAGGATGCGATCCTGCTCCACGAGGTGGTCGTGGAGTTGCACCACCTCTTTGAAGATCTCCTCGGCGTCCTCATACGTCTGCAATGACCGCTTGTCGGCGGTTCTGCCGAGCACTTGTTGACCGACCAGAATGACAAAGACGAGCAGAAGCTGAACGACGTTGCCGATGAACAAGAGAAAGGGGAAGGGGTAGGGATCGCGGGAATGCAGCGGCCCGAAGGTGGCCAGCGCGATCCAGGCGAGGACGAAGAGCGTCGTGAAATAGACGACCCACATCGAGCCGACGGTTTTCGTGAGCGCGGCGGCGAACCGACCATTGAAACCGACGTGCTCGTCCGCCGTCATGGCGGGGCCACGACGCTGATGATCCGCGGAGTGCCGATGTGGATTGTGGACAGAAGGAGTGCTCATACCGAAATGATAGCAGCCTTTCCGAGGCTGTCAATTCCCAAGGCTGACATTCCTGCATAATGCACGTGTTCCGATGGCAGCAGGCGTTTCACTGCGTCCTGATAGCGGCTCCTCTCTTGCACAATTGCCTTGCCGGTGTAACGCTATATGCGCGTGTACGTACGTATCGGTCTGCTATGCGGAAGAGGAGTCACCCATGCACGAGATGTCAGCGGATGAACGGCACTGGCGCCACGCACCACGGTGGGAATCGCTGATCGCCGCCTTCGCTATCGGCGCGGCGTACGCCCTGCTGCCCGATACTCTTCGCCTCGGCCCGCGCTGGCTGCTCGGCGCGCTGATCGTCGTGCTGCTCATCCCCCTCTATGGGGCGCTGGTCAGAGGCAACTATCAACTCACCCGCACCTTCGGCATGATCCTTACGGGGCTGGTGACAGCGGCAATCACCGCGAGCGCGATCCGCCTCATCATCCGGCTGCCGGGCGACAAGACTCCCCCGACACAACTCCTGCGCGATGGCGCCGTGATCTGGGGAGCGAACATCCTCGTCTTCGCGATCTGGTACTGGGAACTCGACTGCGGCGGCCCGCACGCCCGCCATGTGAAGCGCTACACGAGCACTGACTTTCTCTTCCCGCAGTTCACGACGCCCGACGCGGCCGAGACGAATTGGTCGCCGCGCTTCCTCGACTACCTTTTTCTCTCCTTCAACACGAGCGCGGCCTTCAGCCCGACCGACACGCTCATCCTCTCGCGCCCGCCGAAGGTGCTGATGATGATGCAATCGCTGATCTCGATCGCCGTCGTCGCGGTGCTGATCTCGCGGGCAATCAACACGCTCGGCAGCTAATCGTCCGATCCGCCGCGATACCGTGCGTGTTCGATCACATCCACACGCACGGTATCGCCCTCGCTGATCGTGCCGGGGTATTCGACGCAGGCGACGAGGCCACGCAGATGGAGCGCTGCTTTGGGGAATGTTTGCGCGATTCGGGGCGCGTCCGGGTATTGCGCTTGAATGATTTTGCCGGGGTAGACGCAGGGGAAGTTCTGCTCCGTCACGACGAGCACGGTCTGATCGGGGAAGAAAAGGCGCGATCCCGGCGGCAGGTGAGAGAAGTCCGGGAGGTCGCGCAGTACGAGGTTCGCGCCCAGCCATTCCGGCTCGATCACCGGCAGGCCCATCGCTGCCGCCATCCGCTCCAGATCCTCCACCGAGACGAGCGAAATCTGACGGCTGTTGCGGATCTCCGTGCCGCGCGGGAACCACGGTGTCCGCGAGTCCGAGAGGCGCGTGATCCCCGCATGTTTGTCCCCCGCGACACCCTCCATCGTGATCTCGATGGTTGTTTCTTTGATCGTGACGAGCGACACCGCTTCCCGCCCGACGAGCACCCGCACAATCTGCCCGGTCATTTCTCGCTTCATCCGTTCCCCCATTTCCGCATGGAACGCTTCCCGGTCGGGTACACTATACGCGATAGGGGCTTCTCTGGTGTACCAATGAAAGAGCGATGCGATGACGTACGAAGAATTGTTGAACGAAGTCCGCCGACTACCCGCGTTCCAACGGCTACGGCTGATCCAGGACGTTGAGCAGTTCGCGCTTGACTCATTTGAACCGGATGCTTCACCGGATGGCGATAGCCGCGATGAGGCGGATCTGCGGGAGACATGGAAAGATGATCGGGCGCGTGTGCTCAAAGGTTTGCCGCCCGATTCCTCGCTTCATCGCATCCTGGGAGCGCTTCGTACAACAGCCTATGTGCCAATGACGGAGGAAGAAGTCCGGGAAGAGATCACCGACTACCTCATGTGGAAACACATGTAATGAAAGCGCTCCTTGACAACGATGTTATCCTTGATCTCTTCCTGTATCGGCGACCGTTCGTCCATGACGCAATCAGCGTGTGGGAAGCAAATGCTGAAGGTCGGTTTGAGGCATTCGTCTCCGGCATCACACCTGTCAATCTTTTCTACGTCGGCCGCAAGAATCTTGGCGCGGCGGTCGTCCGTCAATCCGTGACCGAATTGCTCATCGCCGTACAGGTTTGCCCGATTGATCGTGCGATTCTGCGCGCGGCAGAGCAACTGCCATTTTCTGATTACGAAGACGCCGTCCAACACGCAAGCGCAATGGCAAATGGATTAGAGGCGATCGTGACGCGCAACCTCAATCATTACAAGAGCGCAACGCTCCCGATCTTCTCCCCCGCCAGTTTCCTCGCGCAATTGGCGCAATAGGCAACTGCCTTTACCTTCTGCCAGGTCACACCCGTCGGTGGGCGCGGCTGCCGAGACGAAGCCAGGCGATGGCGCCGTCTGAATCACGAAGGAACTCGCCACGCGTGCCTTGCATCGGTTCGTCGCGCACGATCAGCAAGTTCTCGTCGTAGAGTGCGGCGCGGACGGACGGAGGCAGCGGTGGGGCGGGTTGCTCCTTGTTCGGGAAGCCGCCCTTCGGGATCCGTTGCAACCGGAATCCGCTATCTCGCACGGTCAGTTCGAGGTCGCTCAGGGCGGATGTATACCGCCCGGCGTAGGGCGCGAGTTGCTCCGCCGTTGCGGCGAGGATCGCCGGTTCCGGGTCTTCGAGGCCAAGGTACTTCTTCAGAATCCATTTCGTTGCCTCGCCATGCAACTCACTGCCACGATCGGCATTCGTCAGCACGGCGAGAGCGAAGTTGCGCGACGGGACGAAGACGAAGGTTGTCTGCTGCCCGACCGTCCCGCCGCCGTGCCGGACGGTGCGGACGCCGCCGACATCCTCAAGCATCCACGTCAGCCCCATCTCGCCCGAACTTCCCTTGGAATAGAGGGGAGATTGCATAAAGGCAAGGCTCTCCGGCGAGAGGACGCGCGCGCCACTCTGCGCCGTCCCGTCACCCATATGGAAGCGGGCATAGACGAGCAAATCGAGTACATCGGAGAGCAGGCCGCCCGCCGGGCTCACCGTGCGCGGCAGTTCCCACGGGCGCGCGACGGTCGGCGTGTCGCCCTTGACGGTATGGCCGACGGCGAACCGCTCGGTGACGATGTTGCGCGCGAAGTAGAATGTGTGCCGCATGCCAAGCGGATCGAGGACGAGGGACTGCACCGCCGCCTCGAATGGCTGATCGGTCAGCGTCTCGATCACCCGGCCCGCGAGGGCGAAGCCGGCATTGTTGTACGACCAAAGCGTGCCGAGCGGCGCGACCTGCGGCACGTTCGCCATCGCCGCGACCATCTTCGCCAGCGCGTCATCCCCCGCGCCGAGATCGTCGAAGTAGTCTCCCACCCAGCCGCCGGTATGCGTCAGGAGGTGCTTCATCGTCGCGCGCTCCGTCGCCTCCGCGTCGGCCAATTTGAGATCCGGCAGGTAGGCGCGGATCGGCGCGTCGAGATCGAGTTTCCCCTGCTCGACGAGGCGCATCGCCGTCGTCCCCGTGAAGGTCTTGGAGATCGAGCCGATCTGGTAGAGCGTGCGCGCGTCCACCGCGAGTGGATGATCCACATTCGTCACACCGAGGCCACCGACCTGCTGCGCGCCATCGTGATACACGCCGACCGCCACGCCTGGGATGTGGTAATGCGTCATCGCCCGCGCAACAAAGGCGTGCAACTCCGAATCCAGAGAGTGCTGAGTGCCGAGTGCTGAGTGCTGAGTTTGATCGTGCGTACTCACTCGTTACCTCCGAAGCCTATCCGCCATACATGTTGCGAGAACAGTATCACCAAACCTTGTCTCAATGCAGTAGCATAGCGGAGTTGAGCTTTCAGCACTCAGCACTCAGCACTTCTCACGAATGGAGCACGCATGGACCTGCAACTGACCGGCAAACGGGCGCTCGTCACCGGGGCGAGCCGGGGAATTGGCTACGCCATCGCGGCGGGGCTGGCGGCGGAAGGGGCGCGCGTCGCCCTCGTCGCGCGGACGACCGCTGACGTCGAGGCGGCGGCGGACAGACTACGAGAGACGGGCGCGGAGGCAATCGCGCTGACGGGAGACCTTATCGTAGCGGCGGAGGTTGAGCGCGTCGTGCGGGAGGCGGCGGGGGCATTCGGCGGGCTGGACATCCTCATCAACAATGTCGGCGGCGGCATGGGGGGCAATACGGATGAGGCGTGGCAGCACACTTTCGACATCAACCTCAACGCGGCAGTCCGCGCCAGCCGCGCCGCGACCCCACTCATGCAAGCACAGAAAAACGGTGTCATTTTGATCATCTCGTCCGTATCCGGCTGGCAGGTCGGCGGCTCCCCGCAGTACAACGCGGCGAAGGCGGCGGAGATCATGTACGCCCGCTCGCTGGCGAAGGAACTCGGCAAGGATGGTATCCGCGTCAACGCCGTCTCGCCCGGCTCGATCATGTTCGAAGGCGGCGGGTGGGCGCGGCGCAAGGAGCGTGACCCGGAGGGCATCGCCACCTTCATCGCCAACGACATGCCCCTCGGCCGCTTCGGCACGCCGGAGGAGATCGCCAACGTCTGCGTCTTCCTTTGCTCCGACCGCGCCAGCCTCGTCACCGGCGCCAACATCGCCGTGGACGGCTGCCAACTCAAACCTTCGATATAGGGAAATACGGAGCGCAGAGAACGCAGAGGACGCAGAGCGCACAGAGATGAAAAAGAAGGCTGGGAGAGAGATGATGAAATCAGGCCATCCTATTCTTTCCTTTTCTTTTCTCTGCGTCCTCTGCGTCCTCTGTGGTCTCTGCGCTCCGTATCCCTTTCCGGTGATTCGATGACGCATACGATGGCGATGCCGGTGCGGGTGTTCGAGCGGCGGGCAGTGCGGGAGGCGATTGCCTACGCGCGGACGGGTGGCATTGCGCTCCATTTCTTCCGCTGGTCACATCCGCACTTCGGCGCCGGTGAGTATTGTCACGTCCTGTCGAGCGACCGCGATTTACTGATCGAGTTTGGCGCGGCGTACGGCTTCCCGCCCCACCTGCTGCAACCCCCGCGCCGGGGCCGCGGCGTCTGGCATTACGACGCCTTCGGCTGGCGCGCCATCGCCCTCCGCCGCCTCGCCACCAAACTCATGACCGAAGAAGGAAACCGGAGCGCAGAGGACACAGAGAACGCAGAGGCCGCAGAGAAGAAAAAAGGGTGAGAGAAAGAGACCTATTTTGTCGCTGCGCCATGCTATTCTTCGTTTCATTCTTCGGTCTCTCTGAGTTCTCTGCGTACTCTGCGTTAAATCGTTCTGGTAAAGGAGGATCGGATGCCTGCGACGGATATTCGGCGGCGGGTGGCGATTGGGGCGGAAACGCTGATGCAGTTGGAGAATGTCGGGACAGCGACGCTCTCCGCTCTGCTGATGCGACGGGGAGTACGGTCAGTCTTCCTGACGGGCGTACTGCCGCTCAACCCACATAAGCACATGGTCGGGCGGGCATTCACGCTGCGCTATATCCCCGCGCGGGAGGATATGCCCGGCGGTGAAGGGCTGGATGACCTGACGAACCTCCAGCGCCAGGGTGTCGAGACGGTCGGGCCGGGCGAGGTCTTCGTCATTGACGCGCACGGCAACACGGATGCCGGCTGCTTGGGCGACATCCTTGCCGCCCGCATCTTCAAGCGGGGCGCAACGGGCATCGTCACCGATGGCGCGTTCCGCGACACACCGACGATCCGCGATCTCGGCCAGCCCGTCTATGCGCGCGGCATGCATCCCGCCGTGAGCACGACGCGGCATTTCGCGGCGGACCTTCAAATACCAATCGCCTGCGGCGGCGTGATGGTCTGCCCCGGCGATGTGCTCGTCGGCGACGGCGAGGGCGTGATCGTCGTGCCACAAGCGATGGCGGCAGATGTGGCGGCGGAGGCGACGGACTACGAGCCGAAAGAGATCTTCATCCGCGAGTTGATTGACAGCGGCCGCAGCATCAAAGGCGTCTATCCCCCGGACGCCGAAACCCTCACCGCGTATGAGCAGTGGAAACTGAAGCAGTAGCCAGTAGTCGGTAGCCAGTAGTCAGAACGAGATCGAATCCTCTGACTACTGGCTACTGGCTACTTCCCGGCTACTCTCCTTGACAGATACCCCTGGCGGGTATATGATCCCTGCATACCCCGGCCGGGTATATAGGGATCATCCGTATGGCAGGCACGGCGTGAACCGCGCACTGCATACTGTCGCAGGCTCACTCGCGATCACACGGCTCTGCCGTCTCTGCGAGTCGGCCGCGCGACAGTAACAAGGAGGCTATCGTGGCACATTCTGCTCCCGATTCGCGGCGGTGGTGGGCGCTCTTCCTGCTTTGTACCGCCCAGTTCATCGTCATCCTCGACACCTCGATCGTCGGCGTCGCGCTGCCGTTCATCCAGCGCGCCCTCGACCTCTCGCAGGCGAATCTCCAGTGGGTCTTCAACGCCTACGTGATCGCCTTCGGTGGCCTCCTGCTCCTCGGTGGCCGCCTCGCCGACCTCTTCGGCCAACGGCGGCTCTTCATGCTCGGCTTCGGCATTCTCAGCGCCGCCGCGCTCGTCACGGGTCTGGCCCAGTCGTCGGGCATCCTCTTCGCCGGTCGCGCGGTGATGGGTCTCGGCGCGGCCCTCATCGCCCCCGCCGCGCTCTCCCTCGTCATCGGTCTCTTCGCCGCCAATCCCCCGGAGATGGGCAAGGCGCTCGGTTTCTGGGGCGCTTCGGCGGCGGCAGGCGGGACGGCGGGTGTCTTCCTCGGCGGCGTCATCACCCAGTGGCTCAGTTGGCGCTGGACGTTCCTCGTCAACATCCCGCTCGGTCTGCTCGTGCTGCTCGCCGCCCCGCTCCTCCTGCGGCCCGGACTGATCCGGCGCGGGGCTGTAGATATCGCGGGCGCTCTCGCCGTGACTGGTTCGCTCGTCCTTGCGGTCTATGCCATCGTCACTGCCAATACCGCCGGCTGGGGCTCCTTCCGGACGATCGGTCTCCTGTTCGTCGCGGTGGCCCTCCTCGCCGTCTTCGTCGCCATTCAGGTGAACCGGCACGAGCCACTCGTCCCGCTGCGCATCTTCGGGACGCCTAACCTCGCTACGGGCAATGTCGTCATGGCACTCCTGGGCGGGGCATGGATCCCGCTCTGGTTCTTCCTCAACCTCTACCTTCAGCAGGTACTCGGCTTCGGTGCGTTCGCCAGCGGCAGTGCCCTCCTGCCGATGACCGTGACGATCATGGTGCTCATGGTTGGCGTCACGGGCCGCGTCATCGGCCGCTTCGGCTTCAGGCCCGTACTGGTCGTCGGCCTGCTCCTCCTCGCGGGGGCGCTACTCCTCTTCGCCCGCGCTCCGATGGGCGGCGGCTTCGTTGCGGACGTTCTGCCCGCCTCCTTGATCGCGGCAATCGGGATGTCCCTCTCCTTTATCCCAGCAATCATCGCTGGCACAGCGAATGCCCGACCGGAAGAGGCGGGGCTTGCCTCCGGGCTGATCAACACGACGTACCAGGTCGGCTCCGCGCTCGGGCTCGCCGCGATGACAGCCGTCGCCACGGCATATACGACGCATCGGCTCAACGCGGGCACGGCTCCACTGCCCGCTCTGAATGCGGGCTTCCATGCCGCCTTCGTCGGCGCCGCGGCGATTGCTCTTGTCGGCGCAATGATCGCCATCGTGTCGCTGCGCCAGCCGCGACCGGTCACGACCGAAACGGCGCCCGATGTGGCACACCGCGAACTGCTCGCGGAGACTGATTAGCGACCCAACCACCGGGCGGTCAGGGTTGGCCGCCCGGTGGTGATGGTTGGGAAAAACACCCGACGCGGCTTCGATAGACAGGAAAGAGAGGCATCACCATGACAGAAAAGACCGTTCGCAGCACTCGTTTCGGCCGCGCGGCTGCCCGTGCGGCTGCTGGCCTCACGCTCCTTGCCATTCTCGTCCTTGCCGCGTGCGGCGGCAAGGACGGCTCCGCGCATGGCGGGAACACCCCGGCCGCATCGGCGGCCGGGGCGAGCGCGCAGCAGGTTACTATCGCCCTCAGCGATTTCAAGATCACGGCGTCGCAGATGACTTTCGTTGTCGGTGTCCCGTACCGCTTCGTCATCACCAACATGAGCAAGACACCCCACGAATTCGCCATTGCGCCACCGATGCCAATGGGTCAGGCGATGAGCGATGCGGAGATGCACAAGGCCGCGCTCCTCCATGTTGATGCCAACGAGCTTCCGACCGGCAAAGCCATGACGGTGATATACACGTTCACCGACCCGGCCGCGACGAGGCAACTTGAGTTCGGCTGCCACATCATCGGACACTACGACGCGGGCATGCACACGCCGATCACCGTCACACCGGCGTAGCAACGCTCCCTTGACGGGTACCCCTCGTGGGTATATACTGACCCCACATACCCTGTGGGGGTACCATAAAGGAGCAAACAGCATGAGTGTGACCGAGAAGACGAAAACCGATTACCACTACCAGCAGGAGACCGATGCGCTCCTGACGCGGCTGCGCCGGATGGAGGGGCAGGTGCGCGGCGTGCAGAAGATGATCGAGGAGGGGCGCTACTGCGTGGACATCGTCACGCAGTTGCAGGCGATCTCCGCTGCGGCGGACAAAGTCGCCCAACAGGTGTTGGAGGGGCACATCCGCGGCTGCGTCTCGGACGCGATCAAGGAGCAGCGCGGCGACGAGGCAATCACCGAACTGATGACCGTCCTCAGCAAAGCAATTCGCAGTTAGTCCGCGAGATGCGGAAGGAATATGACCGATGGCGACAATTCAACTCCCCGAGGCGACGGAATCCCCGCCGCTGGTTGCAGAGACCTCACAGACCGCAGAACTCACCGTCTCCTGGATGACGTGCGCCTCCTGCGTGATGCGCGTCGAGAAGAAACTGAAGAAGGTGCCCGGCGTCAGCGACGCGGCGGTCAATCTCGCCACCGAGCGCGCGACCGTCACCTATGACCCCGCACAGACCGATACCGACGCGCTCGTGAAAAGCGTCGAGGCGGCGGGTTACGGTGCGACGCTGCACGCGCAGGAGGCACCGCTCGCGGCGAACCTCGCCATTGCGGGCATGACATGCGCCTCCTGCGTGCGGCGGGTCGAACGGGCGCTGACGAAGGTGCCGGGCGTCGAGGCGGCGAGCGTCAATCTCGCCACCGAACGCGCCAGCGTCACCCTCGGCGGGCAGGCAACGATCAATGATCTGCTGACCGCAGTGGAGAACGCGGGCTATCACGCCACCCCGCTGATCGAGAACGCGGAGGAAGGCCAGGAGACCGAGACGGTCGAGGAGCGACAGCGGCAGCGCGCGATGCGCGTCCGTTTCGCCAAACTTGCGCTCGGCATCGGGCTGACGATCCCGATCGTGTACATCGCGATGTTTCAGATGGAGATGCGCTATCGCGATTACTGGCTGCTCGCGCTGACGACACCGGTCTGGCTGATCGTCGGCTGGGATTTCCACCGCAGCGCGCTGAAAAATGCGCGGCATGGCGCGGTCAATATGGATACGCTTGTCTCGGTTGGCGGCTCGATTGCCTTCTTCTACAGCGTCGTCGCGACCTTCACGGGACAAGACACGTTCTACGACACCGCCGCGATCATCATCACCTTCATCTTCCTCGGCAAGGTGCTGGAGGCAATCGCCAAGGGCCGGGCGGGCAGCGCAATCCGCACACTGATGGGCCTGCAAGCGAAGACCGCCCGCGTCGTGCGCGGCGGTGTGGAGCAGGATATACCCGTCTCGCAGGTGCTGCCCGGCGATGTGCTGATTGTGCGCCCCGGCGAGAAGATTCCCGTGGATGGCACGGTTCTCGAAGACGCCTCCACGGTGGATGAATCCATGCTCACCGGCGAGAGTTTTCCGGTTGCGAAGCGGCCGGGTGATGCGGTGATCGGCGCGACGATCAACAAACAGGGCCTCCTGACGATGCGCGCAACTCGCGTCGGCAAGCAGACGCAACTGGCACAGATCATCAAACTCGTGGACGCGGCGCAGACCGCCAAAGCGCCGATTCAGCAACTGGCAGACCGGATTTCCGGTATCTTCGTGCCGACGATCTTCGGCATTGCCGCGCTTACCTTTGTCGGGTGGCTGACTGCGGGGCGCTCGCCGATCGCGGCGATGGTCGCGGCGATCGCCGTGATCGTCATTGCCTGCCCCTGCGCCCTGGGACTGGCAACGCCAGCGGCGATCATGGTCGGCAGCGGTCGGGGAGCGGAGCAGGGTATTCTGCTCAAGGGTGGCGAGAGCCTCCAGCGCGTGCGGGAAGTGAACACGATCATCCTCGATAAGACGGGCACCGTCACGCGCGGCGAACCGACAGTGACCGACATCATCCCGGCGAATGGCTGGGCGGAAGATGACCTCCTGCGTCTCGTCGCAATCGTCGAGAAGGGTTCGGAACACCCGCTGGCGCGAGCGATGGTGGATGCGGCGACGGCGCGCGGCTTCGCGCTGCCGGGGCATGCGAAGAATTTCGAGGCGCTCGTGGGTGGCGTGCAGGGAACGGTTGGCACGCGAACAGTCGTCGTCGGTAATCAGCGTCTCTTCACCGAAGCGGGCATTGATACCGCGCGCGTCCGGGCGGATCTGGTGCGACTGGAATCTGAGGCGAAGACCGCCATGCTTGCAGCGGTTGATGGGGAACTGGCGGGCGTCATCGCGGTCGCCGATACGGTCAAGCCGACCTCTTCCGAGGCGGTCCGCACGCTGCATCGCCTCGGCATCGAGATCGTGATGCTCACGGGCGATAACAAGCGGACGGCGGAGGCAATTGGTCGCGCGGTCGGTATTGATACGGTGATCGCGGAAGTCCGCCCTGCCGACAAGGCGGCGGAAGTGCAGCGTCTCCAGAAATCGGGCAAGGTTGTCGCGATGGTTGGCGACGGCATCAACGACGCGCCCGCCCTCGCCCAGGCGGATGCCGGGATCGCGATGGGTACCGGCACGGATGTCGCGATGGCCGCCGGGGACATTACGCTCGTCAAGGGTGATCTGCGCGCCATCGCGGCGGCGATTGATCTGTCGAAGCGGACGATGCGCACGATCCGCCAGAATCTCGGCTGGGCCTTCGGCTACAACGTCATCCTCATTCCGCTGGCGGTCTTCGGCAAACTCAATCCGATCTTTGCGGCGGTCGCGATGGCGCTCAGTTCGGTAACGGTCCTTTCCAACTCCTTGCGCCTGCGCGGGACACGGTCGAGCCAGTTGATGGCGGCGGCGGTTCTGCTCGTCGCCTTCACGGCGGTCGGGTTCGGGACCTACCGTGGCGTGTCGGGGCAAGCGGCCCTCTTCGGCTCCGCGTCGTATGCGTGGGGACCGAACGAGGTGCATATGGCAATGGTCGGCCAGCGGACGACGGCGGAGATGCCGGACGCATTCCGCAACGGCGTCAAGACCGTGAAGGCGGGCACGACGATCACCTTCATCAACGACGACAACGACCACGCACATAACGTGATCAGCGGCACGCGCGCCGCGCCGACACAGCAGTTCTACAGCGGCCTCTTGCAACCCGGCCAGCGGTGGCAGTACACCTTCACCACGCCGGGCGTCTATCCCTATTTTTGCAGCCTCCATCCCGGTATGGATGGCGTGATCACCGTGACGTGATGCGGCGCGTGCCGCACGCAGAGCACCAGCGCCCGGAAGGGCACAGCAATTGGAGGGTTCGACGATGGAAATGATTACGATGAAGGCCCCGGACATCTCATGCGAGCACTGCGTCGCGACCGTCAAGAAGACGGTCGGGCAATTCCCCGGCGTGCATTCCGTCGAGGCGGACGCAGAGACGAAGATCATCACGCTCACCTACGACCCCATGCAGGCCGACCTGCCGAAGATCGAGGACGCACTCGAAGAAGAGGGCTATCCCGTCGAAAAGTAGCGATCAGTCCGTGCGGGAAGGAAAGAAGGAAGGCGGAGCAACTCGCCTTCCTTCTTTATTCCACCGACGAGAGAGTACGTCGCCTGTTTGCCTCATGCTCGCGCGGGGTATCTCGATTGGAGATTCGCAATGGCAGGAATATTTGGCGCGATCGGCAATGCGCTTCTCACTGCGTTTGACATGTTCTGGGAAGTGCTCTGGCCGCTCATCCTCGGCTTCGGGCTTTCGGGGATCGTCCAAGCCGTCGTCTCGCACAAGGCGATGGCGCGCTTCCTCGGCGACGACTCGCCCCGGAGCCTGACGTTCGCCTCCCTGTTCGGCGTCGCATCGAGTTCCTGCTCGTACGCGGCGGTCGCCCTCGCCCGCTCGCTCTTCCGCAAAGGGGCGAGTTTCACGTCCGCGATGGTCTTCGAGATTGCCTCGACGAACCTTGTCATCGAACTCGGCATCATTCTCATCGTGCTGCTCGGCTGGCAGTTCACGGCGGCGGAGTTCGCCGGCGGCATCATCATGGTCATCCTGATCGCCCTGATTTTCCGCCTCACCCTGACGCCCACACTCGTGGCGATGGCGCGGAAGAACGCGGATGAAGGGAGAATCGGTCGGATGGAAGGCCATGCAGCGATGGACATGAGCGTCGAGGGCGGCTCACTTTTCCAGAGGATTTTTAGTCGCCGGGGTTCGACAGCGATCAGCCACTTCTTCGTCATGGACTGGGTCTCCGTCTGGCAGGACATTCTGATTGGCTTCCTGATCGCCGGGGCGCTCGCGGCGTGGGTGCCGGACTCCTTCTGGCAACATTTCTTCCTCGCGGGGCATCCGACGCTCGCCAAAATTGAAGGGCCGCTGGTTGGGCCACTCGTCGCGATCATTAGTTTCGTCTGCTCGGTCGGCAATGTGCCGCTCGCGGCGGTGTTGTGGCGCGGCGGGATCAGTTTCGGTGGCGTCGTCAGTTTCATCTTCGCGGACCTGATCGTCCTGCCGGTGCTGGACATCTACC
>JBPCPB010000517.1:0-5887 GCA_050999735.1 Thermomicrobiales bacterium
CTCACGAACGGTGTGGAACCGAATCTGCTGATTGGCTCGGTCTATAGCGTGCAAAAGGACGACATCTCCGACACGCAGGTGATTGAACTGATCCCCTACGCGAACTTCGATAAGTTGCGCACCGTCAACATTGTGCGGGGGAAGAAGCAGTAATGCCGTGGCTGCCGGATATCCGCCTCTCCGCCGCGCTCGCGCCGGCGAAGGGGACATATCGCGCGACCCAACTGCTCGGTCGGAGTGGCGGGACGGCGATCCCCGGCCTCGTCGCGGAGCGCGTTGATCCGCGCCTGATCGGTAAACTCGCCGCGCGGTTGCCGGAAGGCGCAATCGTCGTCGCGGGGACGAACGGCAAGACAACGACGGCGCGCATGCTTGCCGACATTCTGACCGCGAGCGGAAAAACGGTGCTGAACAATGGCGCGGGCAGTAATCTGAGCCGGGGGATCGCGGCCTCATTCGCGCGTCAGTCATCGCTCTTTGGGCGGCCGGACGCCGATATCGCGGTGATTGAGACAGATGAGGGCGCGTTCCCGGCGGTCGTCGCGGCGGTGCGACCGCGCGTCATTATCCTCAATAACCTCTTTCGCGACCAACTCGACCGCTATGGCGAACTGAATAGCGTCGCCGCGAAGTGGAAGGTTGCTCTGGCGACGATCGCTCCCGGCACGCGTCTCGTCTTCGATGCTGACGACCCGACGCTCTGCGCGCTCGCGGCTGCCGCGCCGCCCGGCACGACGCGCGTGCCGTTCGGTCTCGGCTCGCACGACTATGCCCTGCCGGAATTGACCCATGCGGCGGATGCCGTACTCTGCACACAGTGCGGGATGCCACTGGACTACCACGCCCTTTCCGTCGGGCATCTCGGTGATTGGTTCTGCCCAACCGGCGACAACGCGCGCCCCCCGCTCGCGTTTGCGGCAAAGAATATTCGCTTGCTCGGCATGGAGGGAGTAGGGTTCACCGTATCGTACGACGGCGCCCGCTCGTTCGATGTGGAGACGCATGTGCCGGGCCTATACAATGTTTACAACGCGCTTGGGGCGTCTGCGGCAGCAGTGACGTGTGGCGTTGCACCGGCGTGTGTGGCAACGGCACTACGCGCATTTGTCGCGCCGTTCGGGCGGATCGAGCGGATTGCGCTACGCGGGCGGCGGCTGACACTCGCGCTCATCAAGAATCCGACCGGCGCGAACGAAGTCCTGCGCCTTGTGACGACCGCGCCGCCCGCGCCGCTTCTGATCTGCATTAACGATCTGATCGCGGACGGACGCGACGTCTCCTGGCTGTGGGATACAGATTTCGAGATGCTGGCGGATTATCCCGCGCCAATCAGCGTCAGCGGTATTCGTGTCCTCGACATGGCGGTGCGGCTGAAATACGCCGGTGTACCCAATGAACGGATCACGGTCGTGCCGGAGATTGCCGACGCATTGGTCGCCGTCGCCGAGCAGTCGGGTGCGGGCGGCGATGCCTATGTGCTGCCGACCTATACCGCGATGCTCGCCGCGCGTGAAGCGCTGCATACGCTCGGAGCGCGCCGCGATGTCTGGGAGACGGCGGAACAACGATGAGTACGAAATCGGGGTAGCGTAGGCTTTAGCCTGCGTTCTGAGAGGGACGCAGGCTAAGAGCCCCTTTCAAAACCCAATTCTTGCCTTTGGTGAGTTTTCGGCACCACGACCGAGACGAACCGGAACAACAGGTTTTGAAAGGGGCTCTAAAGCCTACGCTACCCCCGGAAGGGGTGGAGCAGATCATGACAGACTATTCCCTGAGAATCACCTGGCTCTACCCGCGCCTGATGAATATCTACGGCGATCGGGGCAATGTTCGCACGCTGGAGCAGCGGTGCATCTGGCGGGGCATCGCCGCAGAGGTTGTACGCGTCAGTGCGGGCGACCATCTGACGGCGGGGGACACCGACCTCTACTTCTTTGGCGGCGGGCAGGACCGCGAGCAAATGACCGTTGCGGCAGACCTGCACGGACCGACCGGCGATGTAATCAAGCAAGACATGGCGGACGACGCGGTTGCCTTGACCGTCTGCGGTGGCTATCAACTCTTTGGCCACTATTATCGCCCCTACGAGACAGAGGATTTGCCGGGCATCGGCGTCTTCGATGCGTGGAGCGACGCGGGGCCGGATCGGTTCATCGGCAACGTCCTCTCAGAAACCGACTGGGGCACGCTGGTCGGCTTCGAGAATCATAGTGGTCGGACATTCCTCGGTGAAGGGACGCGGCCATTCGGGCGCGTCGTCGTCGGGCACGGCAATAACGGTCAGGACGGCACCGAGGGCGCGGTGACGCGGAATGCCTTTGGCTGCTACTTGCATGGGTCGCTCCTACCAAAGAACCCCGTGTTCGCGGATCACCTGATCAGCCTCGCACTCCGCCGCAAGTACGGCCCGGACGCCACGCTCCCGCCCCTCGATGACCATGTGGAACGCGATGCGCACGCAGCAGCGGCTATCCGGGCGAAGCAGACGCGGTAAGCGTTGCATGAGGATGCTTGCGGCGGCAAGGCCTTTTTTTTGCACGAATCCCGTTGCTATATCGAGCGGGCAGGCTTACCGAGACTACATATAATCAGCACCGGCCGTTATTGCAAGCCATTGTCACAAAAACCGCGATGTTGTACAGTGCATCGTGTACAGAGTTGTACACATACAGCGGAGGGTACTATGCCAGGGACGAGAGGAACAATTCAGGTTACGCCCGAAACGAAGGAGCGTTTGAAGGCCATTGCGGGCGAACGCCATGAATCCATCGGCGACGCTGTGGCGTATCTCGTGCAACTCGAAGAGGACGTGCGATGGTGGAACGATTTCAACGCTGGCTATGACACCCTGCGCAATGATCCGATTGCGTGGGAAGAAGAGCGGAATGAGCGCACATTGCTGGCAACGACGCTCATGGATGGGTTGAGGGGTGAATAATCCCCCACGAGCACCGCTACGCGGGGAAGTGTGGGATTTCCGCCTTGATCCGACCGAGGGCCATGAGCAGGGCAGTATCCGTCCCTGCCTCGTGGTTTCCAACGATCGTCTGAACCAGAGTCGCGCGGAACTGACCATTATCGTCCCGATGTCCAGCAAACTCCGCGCAATTACATCCCATATCGTCATCAATCCGCCTGAGGGTGGTTTGACCGATCCGAGCGACATCATGTGCGAGCACGTTCGCTCACTGAGCACGGATCGCTTGATGCGGTACCGGGGTGATGTGAACCGCACGACGATTCTCAGCGTTGAGGCCGCGCTACGGCGGCTGCTTGCGATGAATCCATGAGCGGAAGCACGCCTCAACCCACCGACATCAACACCTGCTCATGGCGCAAAATAGCGAAAATTCCATGTCCACGCGTCCACCGTTCACCAATGTTATGTTATGATGCGGTAGGGTGGACAGCACTGGAGTGGGACGGGAGGCGGAATGGAGCGGCGCGAAGCAGGGGCGGGTGGTGAGATCGCGCGCGTGCTGGTTGCCGCGCTCCTGCTCATCTTCGCGCTCGCGCAAGGGCCGGTAATCCAGGCGCTCTTTCCCCTCGATGTGACGCCGAATCTTGTGCTTGTGCTCCTGACCCTCTGGGCAGGATACCACGGTCTTCGTGAGGGGATGGCGTGGGCATTCGCGGCGGGCATCCTGCTCGATCTGCTCCTGTTCGCGCCGCTCGGCGCGCATGCCCTCGCGTTTATGGCGGTTGTCCTGGCGATTGAGCCGGTGCGGCATATCATGTTCGGCGAGAACCATGCCTGGGCGCTCGTTGCGGTCTTCGTCGCCGCGCTCGTCAGTGATGTCGTTTTTCTGCTTGTGACGAATGCGGCGGGGCATCCGCTGCGGTTCGACACGCTCTGGCGGTTCAGTATTGCCCGTGCGCTCACCGATGTACTGGCAGCGGTCATTCTCATGCCGTTCGTGCTCTGGATGCGCCGGTGGGGGAAGCATGCGGATTTTGCGTCGTACTAATCACCGCCGATACGGCTCGCAGCGGCTCGAGTTCCGCCGCTTCGGCACGCCGACGAAAGATTCGCCCAAAGAAAAGAACGCGGACGAAGTCTTTCTCGGTCGCCGGATATTCATCTTCAAGGGACTCGCCGCCGGGTGTTTCGCGGCGGTGACCGGGCGCATCGGCTACCTGCAACTTGGCAATCGCCAGGGCGCGACGCAGGACGCGGTCACCCAGAATCTCCGCAAGCAAGTCGTCAAAGCGCCGCGCGGACTGATGACGGATCGCAACGGCGTCATCCTTGCCGAAAATCGCAAGGCATGGGGCCTCGCGCTGATCCGCTCCAAATTGCCCAAATTGCCGAATGGTCAGCCCGATGCGGCGCGCCGCGAAGCGATGTTCTCTGAAGTCGAGAAGTATGTACCGCTGGATTGGGCAATTACCGTCCTCCCATTCGGGCCGCGTGCCCTGCCCGCCGTCGTCGAGGATGCCGCGAAGCGACTGGCGCAATACAGCACGACCTATGACGACATCAACATTGGTCGCATGCTCCGCCGGGCGAATCAGCAGCCGATTCTCATTGAGAAGACCCTGGCTAAAGAGGAAGTCGCGCCGATCAAGAAAGCAATCGGCGATATCCCCGGTATTGAATTCATGCGATACGCGGAATATCTCGTCTCTCCCGCCAGCCAGCCGGACGCGAATCGTCCGACGCTCGTTGCGCGGGGATTAGATCGGCTTGTCGCCCTCGCCCTCGACGCGAACGTTCTTGATTTCCCCGGCATGGTCGTGGATGAGTCGGTCCTCGCGCGGCACTATCCACTCGGCGATCTCGTTTCGCATGTCGTCGGCTATGTTGGCCCGGTGATTACGGAAGACCTCCGCAATGACCCGGTGACGGGCGAACCCGTCTATCAAACGGACGATGTGATCGGGCGGATGGGCTTGGAAGCGGCGCTCGAAGATGAAATGCGCGGCAAGGAGGGCACACGCTACTACCTGGTGGACAGCCAGGAAGTTGACCGCGGCACGTCGCAGTTAATCAGCGCGACGCCGGGGAAGAACCTCGAACTAACGCTCGATGTCAATTTGCAAAAGGCGGCGCGGGACGCGCTGCTCAAGCAGATACCGCTCGCCCAGGCGAATGCGCGCACCGTGGACCCGACTGCGGCGGTGCAGTCGGCGGTAGCAATTGTCCTCAATCCGCGCAATGGAGAAGTGCTCGCGATGGTCAGTCTGCCCGCCTACGATAATCAGGTCTTCATTGATTCGGGCGACCGCGTGGCCGCCCGCAAGCAGATCAAGGCATACCTCGACGATAACGTGGCGAAGCCGATGCTCAACAAGGCGCTGTATGAACTGTATTCGCCGGGGAGCACGCTGAAGCCGTTCATGGCGGCGGGGGGACTGAATGAAGGGACCCTCAAGCCGGACACGACGTTTTACTGCCCCGGTGTGATCTACGTGCAATATGGGTTGGATGAGAATACGCGGGACCCGAAGCCATGCTGGACGGATGCACACCACATCGCGCCGCACGGGGCGCAGACCGTGGTTGAAGGGATCATGAACTCCTGCGACATCTTCTTCTATAATGTCGGCGCGCCCCATCAGATTGATCCCACGACGGATAAATACCTGCATTACTACGAGTATCTGCCCACGGGCGTGCAGAAGCGTGACTTCCAGGGGCTTGGCATCGAGGCGATGGACAAGTACTTCAAAGATTTCGGGTTCGGTGTGAAGACCGGCATGACCGATCTGAGCGGCGAACAGATCGGTATCGTGCCCACGCCGCAATACAAAGAGAGCATCACGAAGACGGAGCATCCGCCGAATGGCGATGTGTGGGCGCTCGGCGACACGATCAATGTGACAATTGGGCAGGGATATTTCACCTGCACCCCGATGCAGATGGCGGTCGCGATGGCGGCAATCG
>JBPCPB010000451.1:0-3400 GCA_050999735.1 Thermomicrobiales bacterium
CAACTCTCGCGGCGCGGCGGCATCATTGATATTTTCCCGCCGACGACGGACAGCCCGGTGCGGATCGAACTCTTCGGCGATGAGATCGAGAGCATCCGCCAGTTCGATCCGGCGACGCAGCGGTCGTCCGGCCGGGTGGACCGCGTCGCGATCATTCCGCCGGTTGAACTACCGCCGTGGCGCGCGGCCGCTGTCGCCGCTGCGCTGGATGAGATTGATCTGAACGATCTGCGGCCGGAGGTGATCGCGGAGTGGGAGCGGCACCGCGCGGCATTAGCGCGCGGCGACGTGCCGCCGCTTGGCGATGGTCCACTGACGCCGTACTTCCTGCCGGAGATGACGACGCTCCTCGACGCGCTGCCGGACGACACGCTCGTGATTATAGACGAGCCGGGCGCGGTCCGCCTCGCCGGGACCCAACTCGCCGCGCAAGCGGAAGAATTGCGCGCGCAGTTCGTGCAAGGCGGGGAACTGCCAGGGAACATCCGCATGCCCTATCTCACCTGGGACGCCGTGCAGAAGCGCATCGGCGCGCGCGCGCATCTGGAGATCGGGTCGTGGGAGGAGACGCCGGGAGCGGAGGATGAGCACTTGGCGCTCGGCAGCCTCGGATTCGCCCCCGCGCCGATGTTCGGTGGGCGGCTCGATCAGGCAATCGAGGCGATCCGCGGTGCGTCCGTCGCGGGGGAGCGCGTGGTGATTGCGACGAATCAGGATCAGCGCCTGCGCGAGCTCCTGCTCGAAGCCGACCTCTATCCGATGACGCGCACGAACCGGCCGCGCGCCGCCGGCACGTCGTCCCTTGCGCACCTCATGCCGCCGCCGAAGGGTGGCATCGAACTCGTCCATGCCGCGCTCCCCGTTGGCTGGCATGGCACGCCGTTCGGCACACTTGTCCTCACCGACCGCGAATTGTTCGGGGTGCAAACGGTGATACGGCGACCGACCCGCCGCTCGCAAACCGCCGCCCGCACCTTCATTGAGGGGCTGGAAGAGGGGCAGTATGTCGTCCATATCGAGCACGGCGTCGGCCTCTATCGCGGCCTCGTCACGCTGACAACGAGTGGTGCGGCACGCGAATATCTGCTGATCGAATATGCGGGTGCCGATCGGCTCTACGTGCCGGTGGATCAGACTGACCGCGTCGCCCCGTACCAGGCGGGCGGCACGGAGCCAACCGTCCATAAACTGGGCGGCAGCGAGTGGGCACGGACAAAGAGCCGCGTTAAGAAGGCGGTGCTCGACCTCGCGGATGACCTGGTGAAATTGTACGCGGCCCGCGAGACTGCCACGCGCCCCAGTTATGGTGACGATACGCCGTGGGACGACGCGCTCGCCGATTCGTTCCCGTACGAGGAGACGGCAGACCAGCAGCGCGCGATCACGGAAGTGCAGCGCGACCTCGAAGAGAGCGAGCCGATGGACCGGCTCCTGTGCGGCGATGTGGGCTTCGGCAAGACGGAAGTCGCGCTTCGGGCGGCCTTCAAGGTCGTCAACGCCGGTCAGCAGGTCGCGGTGCTCGTGCCGACGACCGTGCTCGCCTTGCAGCATTTCCGCACCTTCCGGGAACGGTTGGCGGCCTTCCCGGTGCGGATCGAAATGCTCTCGCGGCTGCGGACGGCGCGCGCGAACGAGACGACGGCAGAGGCGCTTGCGGACGGCCAGATTGACATCGTAATCGGCACGCACCGATTGCTGCAGAAAGACATTCGCTTCAAGCGGCTCGGCCTGGTTATCGTGGACGAGGAGCAGCGATTCGGCGTCCGGCACAAGGAGCGGTTCAAGCAGATGCGCGCGGAAGTAGATGTGCTGACGCTGACCGCGACGCCGATCCCGCGCACGCTTCATCTCTCGTTGATTGGCGTCCGCGATCTGTCGCTGATCCAAACACCGCCGGAGGAGCGGCTGCCCGTGCGCACGTTCGTCACGCCGTACATGGAGAGCATCGTGCGCGAAGTGATCCTGCGCGAGTTGGATCGCGACGGGCAGGTCTTTTTTGTGCATAACCGCGTGCAGAGCATCCCGCATTACTACAAGATGCTCACCGACCTCGTGCCCGAGGCGCGCATCGGCATCGGCCACGGCCAGATGGAGGACGGCAAAATGGAAGAAGTGATGCTGAAGTTCGTCCAGCGCGAGTTCGATGTGCTGCTCTGCACGACGATCATCGAATCCGGCCTCGACATCCCGAACGCGAACACGCTGATCGTGGACGACGCGACCAACTATGGCCTGACACAACTCTACCAACTCCGGGGTCGTGTCGGGCGGTCATCCAATCGCGCGTATGCCTATTTCCTCTACGATCCGACGAAGCCGATGACTGCCGAGGCGCAGCAACGGCTCGAAGCGATCCAGGAGGCGACAGACCTCGGCGCGGGGTTCCAACTGGCGATGCGCGATCTGGAGATTCGCGGCGCGGGTAACATCCTCGGCGCGGAGCAGAGTGGACATATCGCCTCGGTCGGCTTCGATCTCTATACGCGCCTGCTGCACGCAGCGGTGGAGGAGGCGCGCACTGGCGAAGCGACGCCGGAGGAACGCCCCGTCTCGCTCGATCTGCCCGTAACCGCCTTCTTGCCGCCGTCATATGTGCCGGACGACCCGCTGCGCATCACCCTCTACCGGCGCATCGCCGATCTCGATACGCTCGTCGGTGTGGACGAGATGGCGCACGAACTGACCGACCGTTTCGGATCGCTGCCGGACCCGGTCGCCGGCCTGCTCGACCTCGTGCGCTGGAAGATCCGGGCGCGCGGCGTCGGCATTGAAGTGATTAACCAGATCGAGCACGAGATCGTTCTGCGCCCCGTGCCGACGGCGCGGCTCAATCAGTCGCGCCTCCTGCGACAATTTGGCCGGGAAATCCGCTTCACCCCGAACACCGTCCGCCTCAACGCCCGCCACCTACCCGACTGGCGCGGCGCGCTGGACACCGCCCTGACGGAGATCGAGGCGGCTGCCACTCAAGGTCTGCCCGCGCTTGAAGCCGCCGGTATGGCGTCGCGTGGATCGTAGGTATCAGACGTTGCCGTAGGGAACTGACGTAGCTACACTTCAGAGGGTTCATCACACCAAAATACGTATGAGAGGGTATGCACCGTGGCGATGCCATTGTGATCTCGATCAGCAGAGAGGCCTACGATGCACTTATCGAGCGTCTGGAAGATTTAGAAGGCAGTATAAGTATCTTGGAAGCCCGCATCGCGAACGAACCCGCACGCCCGCTTGATGAGTTCGTCCGTGAACGGCGCATGACATGGGTTGCTGAAGAACCCGGCCATTGAAGCGCCACTCCATGCGGCGGAATGTTGGTGGTGGGGGGGGTTCCCCCTTTTTTGGGGACCAGGTTGGAGGCCGCCCACACCAACAACTCCAGCCCCCCCACCCACAACACACC
>JBPCPB010000066.1:0-5040 GCA_050999735.1 Thermomicrobiales bacterium
CCGGCGAGGGTTCATTCTCGGAGAGACGCAGGCGGAAGCCTACGCTACTGGCCTGACCGCCGCTGGCGCAGCGTTTCGTAGAGCAACACCCCCGCCGCGACCGCGAGATTGAGTGAACTCGCGCTGCCATGCATCGGGATCCGCACCGAAAGATCGCCGTGCGCCACAATGTCCGGCGGCAATCCGCGCCCTTCGTTCCCGAACAGCATCAAGAGCGGTGATGGATAGACAACCTGCCAATGTTCCTGCATTGCCCGTGCAGACGTGGTGACGACACTGACCTCGTGTGCACGGCTCCACTCCAGAACATCTTCGATTCGACTCGTTTGCACGATGGGAAGGCGAAAGAGCGTGCCAACGCTCGCCTTCACCGCGTTTGGATGATACGGGTCCGTCGTATCACCGATCAGGATGACACCGCTGCCACCCACCGCATCCACGGTGCGGAGGATCGTGCCGAGGTTGCCCGGATTGCCGATCTCGTGAAGCGCGACGAAGAGCGATGCGGGAGTGACGACGAGCGATGCGAGATCGCGCGGCGTAATCGGGACAATCGCGGCCAACCCAGAGGGGTTTTCGCGCGTCGCGATCCGCTCGTAGATCGCTGCGGAGACCTCCGCGACCGCGACGCCTGCCGCCTGCTGCCGTGCGACCATCTCCCGCGCGGCGACGCTCGTCAGTAGATCGGGCGCGACGATCAGCGTTTCGATTACCGCCTTGGCACCCACCGCCCGCCAGGCGGCTGGAATACCCTCGACGAAACACGCGCCCGCCCACTCGCGCCCCTTGCGCTGCGCCAGCGCGCGGATGCGTTTGATCAGCGGGTTCGCGGCGCTTTCGATCGGCAAGGCTTCTTAACCCCCCGGCCTCTTCCCTAAAAGGAAGGGGAGTGAATCCCTGAGAAGACGAGGCACTCTGAGCAACGCCACAACATTCCGACGGAGTCACCCCTTCCTTTTAGGGAAGGGGCCGGGGGTTAGGTTCTCCCGCCACCATCCCAATATCTCATCGAGTGACTGCTCCAACGGAATCTCCGGCTGCCAGCCCGTCGCCAGTCGGAGCCGCGTCGTGTCGGCCATCATCACCGGCGCGTCCGATGGGCGCAAGCGGGCCGGATCGCGCGCGATACTGATCGCGCTATGAGCGAGGCGACAGAGCATGTCGAGCAGATCGCCAATCGGCGCGGCCGTTCCCCGCCCGATATTATAGACGCCACCGCGCTCGCCGCGTTCCAGCAGCAACCCGTACGCGCGCACGACATCGCGGACATCGGTGAAGTCGCGCGCGGCATCGAGGTTGCCGACGGAGATCACCCGCCGCTCTCCTCGCTCGACTTCGGCGATCTGCCGCGCGAAGGCGCTGACGACGAAGCGATCCGTCTGCCCCGGCCCGATATGATTGAAGGGCCGCGCGACGACGACGTCGAGGTTATAGGAATGCGCGTACTGCAAAGCCAGCATCTCCTGCGCCGCCTTGCTGACCGCGTAGGGATTGACCGGGCGAAGCGGCCGGTCTTCATGGAGCGGTTGCGCCTCCGGCGGTGTCGGGCCGTAGACTTCGCTCGAACTGACGACCAAGAGCCGTGCGTGCGGAACATGCACGCGGCAGGCGTCGAGCAAATGCAATGTGCCGAGAATGTTGTTCGTGAGGGTCGTTTCCGGGTCCTGCAGGGATGCCGGGACATTACTCTGCCCCGCGAGATGGACAACCATCTCTGGCTTCACCTGCTCAACGAGCGATGCAACTGCGGTGGCATCACGGAGATCGCACGGGACGAAGCGGGAATCCGCAGACGCGGCATGCCGGGTCGTTCCCGTTACTTGCCAATCGGGATATGCCTCGGTGAGATGCGCGACAAGGTAGGTGCCGACAAACCCCGTCGCTCCCGTCATCAGCACCCGCCGCACATCGCCTCCCTATTCTGTCAGATGCCGCCGATGAAGCGACCGGGATTGAGCGTGCCGTTCGGGTCGTAGGCGGTTTTGAGGTCACGCATCACGGAGATCGTCGGCGGTTCGATGCCCCAAACTGGAAGGGTTTCGGCATGCGCCGGATCGTAGCCGTACACCGTCAGTGTCGGCCAGCGGGGCTGCATGGCATCGAGCGTGCGGCGCAGACCTTCGCCGGAGGCATCGCCCGTCACACGCATGTACGCGACGCCCACCCCCACCGCGGCACGGACGGCAACGGTCAGCCCGTACTGCCGACCCTCTTCGACCGTCTCCGTCACTGCGATGAGTAAATCGGTGGGCAGGGTCGTCAGTTTCAGCACAGCGGTGTGCGCGGTGAGTGTCGCGGTCGCATTCCAGTCCGCCAAACTCGCCCAGAGGCGGTCGTGCTCGTCAGCGATGACCGTCGCGATGTCGGTCGCGCCTATCGTCGCGCCGAGATCGCGGATTTCCTTCTCCTGCCGCGCGACCGTCGCGTCGCCGCCCTCGCAGCGCACGCAGATCAGGTAGCCATCGAGCGGCGAGAGGATCGCGGCGGTCGTCGTCGGGGAACTGAACTCGATTGCCATCGGCCGCAGTTGCGACGCGGCGAGCACCGCCGCCGCCGTGAACGCCGCTTCCGGCCCGTCGAATTGCAGAACGAGCGAGCGTTCCGCCGCCGGCTTCGGCAGCACCTTGAGATTGATGCGCGGCACGACAGCGAGCGTGCCGAGCGCGCCGAGATGCATCTTCATCAGATCGAACCCGGTGACGTTCTTGACGACCATGCCGCCCGCCTTCGCGAGCGTGCCGTCCACATAAGCGGCGTTGAGGCCGATGCAGAAGTCTCGCAGCGTCCCGTGGCCGTGGCGGCGCGGGCCGGAGGCGTTCGTGGCGAACATGCCGCCGAGCGTGAGGCGATCCCGGAGGGGAGGATCGAGCGGCAGCATCTGATTGCGCGCCGCGAGCACGCCATCGAGGTCGCCGAGCGTGATCCCGGCCTCAACCGCGACGGTCATATCCTCCGGGTGATACTCGATCACGCTGTTGAGCCGCCGCAGGCTGATCGCAAGATCATAGCGTCGGGGGGGAAAGCCGAGCGTCTGCTGCGTCCCGCCACCCCACGGCACGACCGCCGCGCCCACCTCATCCGCGACGCGCAAGAGCGCGGCGATTTCCTCCGGCGTGCCGGGCACGGCGACGACATGTGGCGTTTGCGCGCCAATCGCGTGCGCCTCCGCGCGCTCGCCGGTGCGGATATGCTCCGCGCCGACGATCCCCTCCACAGCGGCGGCGAGTTGGTCGAGATTGACGGCCGCCTCAGTCGTCATGCCGGGGCACTTCCATGTCGGCCAGTTCGGCGGGCGTCGTATCGTGCTCGTGCGCGCTCGTCGGGGAATTCGTGCCGACCGTGCCGATGGGCGCGGCGGGTTGCAACCCGGCGATCTCCGCGTAGCGCGCGGGCATCGCGGTCTCGCGGAGTTCCTTGATTTCGCCGCAGACGCGCGCGTCCGGAAGGATTTTGTCGGGATTGAAGAGGTCGTACGGGTTGAAACTGCGCTTCAGTTTCGCCATCGCCGCGAGGTCTTCATTCGTGAACGAGTAGGTCATCACGCCGCGCTTCTCGAAGCCGACGCCGTGCTCGCCGGTGATCGCGCCGCCCATGTCAATGCAGGCGCGTGTGATCTCCATCGCCGCGTCGAGCGTCCGCTCGATGTCGCCCTTCCTGCTGCGGTCGAAGAGCAGAAGTGGGTGAAGGTTGCCGTCGCCCGCGTGGAAGATATTCGTCGCTTTCAGTTTCGCGTCCCGCGCGACATCGGCGACGAGGTTGAGAATTTCCGGCAGTTTGGTGCGCGGCACGACGCTGTCCTGCTGATAGTAGTTCGGGGCGAGGCGACCCATTGCGCCGAGCGCGCCCTTGCGCCCCGCCCAGAGCGCATCTCGCTCCCCCTGTGTCGCCGCGACGCGGACTTCCCGCGCGCCGCATTCGTTGCAGATCGCCGTCACGCGCTCCGACAGTTCGTCCAACCCCTCCGCAAGGCCGTCGAGTTCGATGAGCAAAATGATGGATGTGCCGTCGTCCGGATAGCCCGCGTGGTAGGTCATCTCGACCGCTTTGCACGCCGGGCCGTCCATCATCTCCAAAGCGCCGGGGATGATGCCCGCGCCGATGATGCCGGTGACGGTCTGCGAGGCGGCCTCCAACTCATCATAGATCGCCAGCAGCACGCGCAACGTCTCCGGCGAGCGGAGCAACTTCACCGTCACACCCGTGACGATGCCCATCGTCCCCTCGGAACCGACGAGCATGCCCGTCAGATCGTAGCCCGGCGTGTCGAGAACGCCGCCTGTCTCGATCACTCGCCCATCCGGCAGCACAACTTCGAGGCCGAGGATGTGGTTGACGGTCACGCCGTAGGCGAGGCAGTGCGGCCCGCCCGCGTTCGTCGCCACATTACCGCCGATGGACGAGGCGCGCTGGCTGGCGGGATCGGGCGCATAGTAGTAGCCGTGCGGCAAGGTCGCCTGTGACAAATGCAGATTGACGACGCCGGGGTCCACGACCGCACGGCGATTTGCGTAATCCACGCTGCGAATCTGATTCATGCGCGTGAGCGAGACGACGATGCCGCCCCGGACCGGCGTCGCGCCCCCGGCGAGGCCCGTTCCCGCCCCGCGCGGCACAATCGGCATCCCGGCAGCGGCGGCGAGTTTCACAATCTCGGAGACCTGCTGCACGCTCGTCGGCAGCACGACGACGTCCGGCATCGCATGCTCGTGCGTGCCGTCCGCGTCGTAGACAAGCAAATCGCCCCGCTCGGTGAGCACGGCGTCCGGCCCCAGCAGGGTAATCAGGCGGCGGATCAGCGTCGGGCGGTCTATCGTTGGTTTGGTGATGGTTTCAGGCACGGATGCCATTACGTGGCTCCTTTTCTCAGATCGCATGTTGTCACCACGTATTGTCCCGCAATATGCATGCGAGGGCAAACCACATGCCTGACATCCGGACGTAACTCGGTTCAGCACGCAGGAATCATGGTGGTGGGGGGGGGGGGGGGGGGGGGGGGGGGGGGGGGGAGGGAGAGGGAGAGGAGGGGAGAGAAAAAAAAGA
>JBPCPB010000026.1:0-15087 GCA_050999735.1 Thermomicrobiales bacterium
CGAGCCGCGTCGAGAGGACATCGGGGCGCGTTTCGAGTTGCAGCAGTTCCATCGGGAAGATTGGTGTGAGCGAGTCGAAGTGCGGGCGGTTGCGCGCCTCATCGGGGCTGACGCCGTTGATCGCCTCGACACGCAGCAGGCTGAAGAACTTCTCGCTCTCCTTCGGCGGCCGTACCTGACCGGAGACGAAGTCGCCCGTGCGCAGGCTGAACTTGCGGATCTGCGACTGCGAGACGTAGACATCCTCGGGGCCGGGCAGGAAGCGTTCCTGCCGCAGGAAACCGTAGCCGTCCTCGACGATATCGAGGACGCCGGAGCCGAAGATGTTGCCCTGCTGCTCGGTCTGCGCTTGCAGGAGGCGATAAATGAGGTCCTGCCGCCGGAGGCGCGTCGGGTTCGCGAGACCCCAGTCACTCGCCATCTCCAGCAGTTCTTCCTGGCTCTTCGCGTCGAAATCCGCGACGGTCAGGTCGTTGCTGTTTGGCGCGGTGGCGGGTTCAATCGCGAAGGCGGGCGAGCGCACGGTTTCATAGGAGCGGCTGGACGCGCCGTTAATGTTCGTATAATCGCGCCCACTCGCGCGGTATTCGCTACCGTTGCGGCGCTCGTTGCCCCGTTCGGCGCTGCGTGATTGCTGATTGTTCCGGTTGCCGTTTTGCCCTTGCAGATTCTGCCGCCCCTGCATGCCGCCGCGATCCGGGCGCATATTTTGACCCTGGCGCTGATCGTCGCGCGGGGACCGGGCATAAGGCTGCCCCGTTTGCGAGCGCTGCGGTCGTTGCTCCTCACGCGGGGGCCGGGTGTATTGCTGCGGCGGCCGGGCGGGCACGTCGCGCGCCGGGGCGAGGGCGGCGGGCGGCTCCGGCATCTCCGGTGGCTCGGTCGTCGTCATCAGGCCTGCGTCGCCGAACATCGCCCGATCCGAGATGACCTGCGGCGCGGCTACCGCCCCATCCGATCCATTCTCGCTTGCCCTTGTATCGGCAGCGGCATCCGGCAATTGCGCCTGCAACGGTGCGGTCGGCTCCGGCGTGTCATCAATAGATGCCGATGTTCCGACTGGGGTAGCGGCGACACGTGTACGGCGGCGCGGCGCGGCGGCTTTTTCCGCCGTCACAGACGCCGCCGGGGTAGCGGCGGCCTCCTGAATTTTCGGGGCGCGGGGGCGGCGGCGGCGATCAATTTTTTCGGGGACGAGGGGGGTCGCGGCTTCAGCCGTCTCCGGGCGCTCGTCTACCAACGTAGTTCCTTGCATGTCGTCATTCATGGGTTGTTGCTTTGTCCTTTGCTTGAAGTGGATGAATCAGATGCAGCGCGAAGACGCGCGATGCAGCGAATGTGAAAATCCGTGTGGCCCTCGGCGCAAGGCCGATAGGGCATGCCGCCGCTGGTATGCTCATTGCGTGACGGCTCTCGTCATCACACGCGCGACCACGCGACACACGGGAAATAAAGGGGCGACACTCCACGGTCTTTCCGTGCCATTCGGGACACAGGCATTGCTCCGGTCACGCGCAATCCTTAACGTGGCGAGAGAACTCAATGCAGGGAAGACAGTGTACAGCGGCCGATTGGCGCTGACATGATGCGGGGCATCCCCACACCGATGCGTTCCGCATTCTAGCACACCTGTCAAGCAAATAGCAACCGGGATGAGCGAGCGGCGGCGATAGCGGTCAGCAGAGGCGGGGAGGGACTGGCAATGCCGCGTCAGTGCCTCCATATCAGATCGCTATTTGCTGTAACGCCAACATACAAAAAACATTCCAATCTCATCCCGGGAGCGTAGGCTTCAGCCGAAGAAACCTACGGGCGAAAGCCGCCCCGGAAGAGACCGCAGGCGGAACCCTACGCCACCAAATGCTTCGTTATGCGCCGATGGAGGCCATCGTGGCGGCGGTTTCCGCGAGGCGTGTCGCGTAACCCATCTCGTTGTCGTACCACGCCGCGACGTTGACCAGCGTGCCGTTCAGTACCTCGACCAGCGGCAGATCAATCAGCGACGAGAGGCGATCACCGACGACGCGGGATGAGGCCCATTCTTCCTCCAGCACACCCATCACCCCCGCGAGCGGCGCGCGTTCGGCGGCAGCACGGAAAGCGTCGCGCACCGCGTCGGCGGTCGTCGGCTTCTCCACGACGGCGTTCAACTCGACGATGCTCCCCGTGCGCACCGGGACACGATATGCCTTGCCGGTGACATTGAGATCGGGCCAGATGAACTTGAGCGCCTTCGCCGCACCGGACGATGACGGGATGATGTTCTCGGCGGCGGCCCACGAGTCCCGCCGATCCTTCATTGGCTGGTCGGTGAGCGATTGCGAGTTCGTGTAGGCATGGACGGTGGAGAAAAGTCCCATCCGAATGCCGTATTGCTCCCGTAGCACCTTGACGACCGGCGCGAGCGCGTTCGTCGTGCAACTCGCCATGCTGACAATCTTTTGCGTGGCGGGGTCGAATGTCTCGAGGTTGATCCCGCGCAGCAGCACGGCGTCGCAGTCATCGAGGCTCTTGCTCGGCGCGCTGACGAGGATATGCCCCGCACCACGATCGAGATGTGCCTGCGCCCCGCTCCGCGTCGTCGCCCGGCCCGTGCAGTCCACGACGACATCCACGCCGAGCGCTCGCCAATCCGGCAGCGTGTCCATACTGTTGATGTATTTAATGCGGTGGTCGCCGATCACCAGTTCGTCGCCATCGGCGCGCACCGGCTCCGGCCAGACGCCGTAGTTCGTATCCACCGCGAAAAGCGCGGCGAAGGTCGGCAGATCGCGGATATCGGAGACCGAGACGGGCACGAACTGATCGTCCCGGAGCGCCGCCTTGAGGATCGAGCGACCGATCCTGCCAAACCCATGAATCGCAATCGTGTTCATCCGCGTCCCTCTCTTCGTTCCTGCTGCTATCCCGGAGGAATGCCGCTCGCGTGAGCGGATACAACCGCTATCGCACATTGCTCGCCACGCCCGCCAATTGCGCAAAAGACCTCACAGAACTTCAGGGATATGTGGTGGGATGGCGATAGGGGTTGCAGACATTGTACACTGCACATCCTAGCCGATGGCGCGGACGCGCCGCTCGAAGCGAAGGAGTATCTCGTGGCGACTACTACTCACCCGTCCACTGCACAGTACGAAGCAGTCCGGCAGCGCATCCAGACCGCGATTGCCTTTCCGGTCACGCCGTTCAACGCTGATTACTCGCTCGATGAAGCGGGCGTACGCCGTCTCGCGCGTTTCATGGTCGAGGGCGGCATCCAGGCGCTCGTCGCGGCGGGCGGCACCGGCGAACTGTATAATCTCGACCTTGACGAATGGCGCATTGTCGTCCGCGCGACCGCCGAGGAAGCGCGGGGGCGCGCCCTCATCATTGCAGGCGTTGGCTTCAACGGTGTGACGGGCGCGAAGATGGCCCGCGAGGCGCAATCGCTCGGCGCGGACGCCCTGCTGATCTTCCCGCCCTACTACCGCACCGGCGACGAGGACGGCTTGTTCCGCTATTACCAGATGATCGCCAATGCCACCGAATTGCCGATCATCCCGTACAGCCGCGATCAGGCGATCATTAGCCCGCGCCTTGCCGAGCGGCTGGCGGCGATCCCGAACGCCATCGCGTACAAGGACGGTCAGGGCAACGTGCGCAACTTCATGCGCGTGCGGCAGCACCTCGGCGACCGCTTCATCTGGCTCGCCGGTACGGGCGACGATCTCGTGCCCGCCTACTTCACTGCCGGGGCGCAGGGGTATACGTCATCCGTCGCCAATGTCTCGCCCCGCCTCGCCCTTGATCTCTTGCATGGCGCGCGGGAAGGCAAATTTGTCGAGACGCAGGCACTCGTGGATCGCGCGGTCGTGCCGCTCTACGAACTGCGGGACAAGCGGCGCGGCTACGAAGTCTCCGCGATGAAGGCGATGATGGAAGGGCGCGGCCTGCCCGGTGGCCCCGTCCGCCCGCCGCTCCTCGATCTGAATGCCGACGAGAAAGCCCAAGCCGCCGCCTGGGCCGCCGATTGGCCCTACTAACGAAGGACTAAGGGCAAAGGACTAAGGACTAAGTGGGGGACGATCCCTTGCTTAGTCCTTAGTCCTTTGCCCTTAGTCCTAATCTACTGGGCGGGGGCCGGGATCGCTGAGGTCGGTCAGGTGCAGGTGGTTGATGACGCGGATCGTCAGGTCATTCTTGCAGCGGATCTGGCAGGAAAGGCGGACGTTCTCCGGCAGATCGGCTTCGCGCGCCAAGCGCCCTTGCTCCGCTTCGCCCATCGGCCCGGCGTCGCCCGCGAGCAGTTCGACGCGGCAGGTCGTGCAGCGCGCGTTGCCGCCGCAGCGGTGCAGGATGTCAATCCCCGCGTCCTCGATGGCGAGGACGAGTTTCTTGTCTATGGGCGCCTCGAATGTCTTGTCTCCCTCAGCCATAATCGTCGGCATGCGTTATCCTTTCCCTATTCTCCATCAACCACCATCCTCCGCCGACTGCGGAGGTTGCCCGACATCCCTCACACGCGCGATGCCGCCGGAATTATGCCCCATTCAGAACCGTTGCGCTGTAACAGCATGCGGCGGAGACCTATTCCCACCTCACCGATCGTCGCGGGTGCTGACGTTGTTCGTTTCGTTGCGCGTCACGTTCCATGCATCGGCTGATGTTATTATCTCGCGAGAGCGGATTACGGTATATTGCGCCACCGGAGCAATCCCGCACTGTTCTAAGTGAAACGATAAGAAGCAATGCGCGATGAGGTAGGAGTGTCCGACCCTCAGTCCTCAGTCCTCAGTCTTCAGTCCTTTCCCTCGCGCGCCGTGATCGTCACGGGTGGCCCGGTGGGGGATGATGACTTCGTGTGCGGGCAGTGCGCGGTGGCGGATTTGCTGATCGCGGCGGATGCGGGCGCGCTCGTCCTCGAACGGCTCGGCATCGTGCCCGATCTTGCGGTCGGCGACTTCGACACGGCGGGGCCGGAACTCGTCGCGCGCCTCGCTGCCAGCAGTATCCCGACCGAGACACACCCAGTGGCGAAGGATTACACCGACACGCATCTCGCCATCGTCATCGCCATCACCCGTGGCGCGACGGAGATCATCGTCCTCGGCGCGCTCGGCGGCCCGCGCTACGACCATATGCTCGCGACCGCGCTCTCGCTCGCCGCGTCGGCATTCGCGGGCGTCCGCATTCTGCTCGTGGACCCGCTGCACATGATGCTCGTTCTCCGCCCCGGCGAATCCATCACGCTCCACGGCGTGCCGGGCGAGTACGTCTCCCTCCTCGCCCTCACCGAGGAAGTGACGGGCGTCTCCGGCGACGGTCTTCTCTATCCGCTCCCCACCATCTTCCGTCTCGGCGACAACATCGGCGTCTCCAACGAACTGACCGCACCCGATGCAAAGGTTTCTGTCAGCGGCCGTGGTATGTTGCTCGTCATTCACACGCATCAACGAGCAGCGAGTAACGAGAAGGGCTGAATCACTCGTTACTTATTCGAGGAGTCGGGCGGCTTCCGTGTAGGCTTGCTCGAAGGCGTCGCGCGCGGCGAGGAACCGTTCGAGGGCTTGATGGACCTCTTCCCCGGCATTGTCGCGCAGGAGCGAGATACCCACCTGTCCTGCCGCCGTCCAGCGGGCGAGGGCGGCGAGATATTCTTCCGCCGCGTCTGTCTCCGCGATCAGCGCTGTGCCGACCGCCTCGCATCCTTCCGGTACGTCAAGCCCGCGCAGACGAGCGATCTCCGCGCGATAGGGCGCGCTGACATCCGCGACCGCACGGCCCACGTCCGTCGCCGTCTCCTCGCCCGCCACCCCGCGCTGGATGGCATCGGTGAGCGTGCGGATCCATCCCGCCTCCTCGCCGACGTAGGAGCGCACTTCGCTGAGAAACGTGAACTGTTGCTGCGTCTGCGCGCTCGTTGGATATGCGCCATTCGATGCGGGTGCCTGATCTTCGGACATTGCGGCTCTTTTCAGTCGTCAGTCGTCGGTCGCCAGTCGGTAATAGGCGGCGATTCTACCCGGTGCGCGTGATAATCACCAGAGCGCATAACGAACTGCGGACATGAGCGACATCAGGCAAAGAAGGCGTGCAACGCCGCGTAGGTTTCGTCCGGCGCTTCCTCGGCGAGATAATGGCCGCAGTCGAGCGCCCGGCCCCGCACATCGTCCGCCCAGTCGCGCCAGATCGCCAGCACGTCGTACCACTCGGCGAGTACATCCCGGCCCCACAGCGCGAGCACTGGGCAGGCGATGCGCCGCGTGCCCCGATCCACCTCGTCGCAAGCGAAATCCAGTGTGGCAGCGGCCCGATAATCCTCGCACATGGCGTGGATCGTTTCGGGATTGCGGAGGCAGCGGAGATAGTCGTCAAGGGCGTCCGGTGACATGTGATTCCGCGCCTGTCCCAGCAGACGGAGGTAGAAGGTGTCCGGGTCTGCCCCAATGAGCCGTTCCGGGAGGGGAGCGGGTTGCGCCAGAAAGAACCACATCCAGAATTCGAGGCCGAACCGCATGTCCGCACGGCGGAACGCCTCACCCGTCGGGATGATGTCGAGCACGGCCAACTTCCGCACGCACTCGGGGTGATCGAGGGCCATCCGGTAGGCGCAGCGACCACCCCGGTCGTGCCCGGCGACGAAGAACTGCTCGAAGCCGAGATGGCGCATCACCGCGACTTGATCCCGCGCCATCGCGCGCTTCGAGTACGGCGTATGGTCGGCAGTGGTTGGCGGCTTGCTGCTGTCGCCATAGCCCGTGAGATCGGCGGCGACCACCGTGAAATCCCGCGCGAGCCGTGGGGCGATCTTGTGCCACATCACATGCGTCTGGGGGTGGCCGTGGAGCAACAAAAGCGGCGGGCCGCTGCCGCCGTGTCGCACGCGAATGACCGCCTCGCTGGTGTTAATCATCGTCAGTTCAAACCCCTCGAACATCGGGACCACTCCTTCCCGCGACGTGGGGCGAGACCCGTGACTACGGGCCGACTACTGCTGAGGCGCGTCCGGACGACCGCGCGTAAGGGCGGCGTCATGGACAGTAATGACATCACGACCGAATCCGACGACCTCCTCGATTGGCACGGTATGCGTCGCCGCGCCAATGCCGAGGAAGCCCCCCTGTGGCGCGAGTTGGAGCGCGGTGATCGCACCAGACGCATCGTCGAAGGCCACGTCCTCGCCATCACCGATCACCTCGCCACTGGCCGAGACGACGCGCTTCTTGAGATCGCCCAACGTCGCAGCGGTGTCGTGCGGCGCGCCTTCCGCGATGGTGATGCCGCTTTTGTCTTGGATTGTCACGGCATCCCGCCCGAATGTGCGCACCTGCGCGAACGGGACAAACGACGGCTTCTCGCGGTTGAAAATACCGCCGTCCCCACCCATCAGGAAGCCGAGGACGATCCGCTCTGTGAGATCGAGCTGGACATTAGAGATCAGCCCCAGTTTCTCGCCGTCCGCGACACTGACGACGGCGCGACCGATAAGCGTGCGTGCGTTGATCGCAGTCATGATCGCATATCCCTTCCCACAAGCACCGCCAAAGGGCGCGACAAAGTCCCATTCATTTCGGGACCGCACGTTGCGTGCCAGTGCTGCCATCTGTTCGGCAGAAAAAATGTCAGCGCGCTACTCGATGACGATATCGAAGCCGCTGAGAAGCGAGACCGCTTCCGGGAGCGAGAAGCGCGCCTTCGTGACGGTGTTCGTGGCCGGGTTGATCGCGTAGCCCGTGGCGTGCCGGAAATCGGCCTTGGTGAGGTTCGTGTGGTGGAACTTGCTGCCGGTGAAGTCGGTCTCTGTGAAGACTGCTTCGGTCAGGTCCGCGTCGCGAAAATCCACCTCCCGCGCGATGCAGCCAACGAACCGGCCCCGGCGGAGCGTCAGGCCGAAAAAGGTCGCGTAGTTGAGCAGGCAGTCATCGAAATGGACGGAGAGGAAGAGTTTGGAAATCACCGCGTCTCCCGCCTTTGTCCAGTCAACGCCGAGCAGTTTGGATGCATGAAAGCGAGTATCGGTGAACCGGCTGCCCGGCACGCGCGCGAGGCTGAGATCGCACTCCGTGAAGCGGCAATCGGTGAACGAGCAATGCGAGAACGCGCCCTCCGTAAAGACGCAGCGGTCGAAGTGGCATGCGGTGAAATCAACATGGGTATACGTCTGCGCCGGCGCAGCGAGCGCCGTAAATGTATCGCCTTCGTACTGCTGCCCATCCTCGATGACCGTGATTGCCACCATGGTATCTCCAACTTCCGAACCGCCAATACTGCCCAGAGAGAGAAAGATTTATCACAGAGGACGCAGAGAACGCAGAGGGCACCGAGGAAATCTTCTTCTTTTTCTTCTCCGTGCTCTCTGTGTTCTCCGTGTCCTCTGTGATAAATCCCTATTTCCCTCTTGGCGCCCTTGCGGGCGCCCTCTAGGCAGTATCGGCGGTTCAATCATCGCCCATTATGCAGGAGGCGTTAGAGGACGCCGCCGAGGAGCGGCAGGACGAGATTCGCCCACTCGCGGCGCAGGACATCGCGTAGTGGATCGGTGGCGACGATGCGGATCAAGCGCCGGTGCTCCTCGTAGCGGCGGAAGTCATCGGTTTGCGCGCCGACGACTTCGTGCCACGGCATCAGTGGCGAGAAGCCAATTGGCGGGCGGTCGAACTCCACCCAGACATCGGCAGACCATTTCTCCGGCTTCGGGATGTCAATCAGCACGTCGCTGTCGTGGACTTCCGTTCCGGTCATGTGCGCGGCCATCTCCGCCAGCGTGATCTCGGCGGCGCGGCGGTCGCGCGGGCGGTAGTAGAGTGCGCCGAGCCGCTGGAAGAGGTCGCCTGCCCGCGCGGAAACCTCTACCGCGCGCTTGTGGATGCGGCGAGAGCGAAGCGCGGCGACGAGCCGCCGGGTCGCATCCGGCATCGCTGGCTCGCTGAGGAAAGCGAGGAGCGAGGCATCGTCGTGCGTCGTCAACTCTTCCGGCGCGATCACGCCCGCTTCCATCGCCTCCTGCACGGCGCGCAGGAGCATCGCCATGCAGGCGCGGTTCGTGTGATGCCAGTAGACATTGTCGAACATTTCCTGCCGCGCGTTGATCAGCGAGTGCAGGGGGCTGATCCCCTTGTCGTCCACAACGATGCGTATTGTGCCATTCACCTCGCGCACGCGGAGCGCATCGAGCAGACGGGGTGTGTCCACGCGGCCATACGGCACATTGCAGGCGCGGGCATCGCGCGGCAAGTAATCGAGTTTGTCCATATCTAAGGCACCGGAAAGCAGGCCGCGAATCAGGGCATCCTGAGGTGTTTGCGGCGGCCCCGGCGGGTCAATGAAGTCCGCGACGCGCTGCGGGTCAATACCCCAGACACGCGTCAGGACATCCGCGACTTCCGCGCCGAGGATGATCCGCCGCCCGACCTGCTCGTGCTTCAAAATCGGCGGGCCGAGTTCCTCGATGGCGTGCGAGAAGGGATAGTGCCCAATGTCGTGCAGGAGCGCCGTCGCCGTTGCCGTATGCGCGTCCTCATCGCTGAGCGTCACCGGGCCGCCATGCCGCCGCAATTGGGCAATTCCCTGGCGCATCAGATGCATGACACCGAGCGAGTGCTCGAAGCGTGTGTGCTTCGCCCCCGGCCAGACGCGCGAGACGAATCCCAACTGCTGGATGCGATCCAGCCGCAGGAATGCCTCTGTCGCCATCAGCGCGGATTCCGGCGCATTGAGCGGGATACGGTCGTACAACCCATCCCGAATCGTCGTGATCGTCGCCCAGCACTTTCCCACGGCACACTCCCACACGCAGACAATGACCGTGACCACGCAACTACGATACCGGGAAAGCTAGGGGGCTGCAATCAGAAACTGGTAGGGGCGCACAGCCGTGCGTCCTCCGGTCTCCTGGAACAATGATCTTCGCTATATGGAGCGAGTAACCGAGTGGACGAATGAGACAATCGCCGCGAAATCCGGCAAGTAGCCGTCGGTCGCGTCCACACGGAGCAGCGGCACGGCGAGATCGAGCGGTACAGCGCGCTCCCAGGCATCCTGACGTTCACCGACCTTCATCCGCGCGATTCGCTCTCCATCACCATAGATGCGATGACGTTCACCCCGCTCGAAACGCTCCATGAACCGGCGAACACTCACCTCACGCGCCGTCTCGCAATGCACGAGTACCGTCTGGGCTTTCGCGACGAGCGGATGGAGATCACGTTCTGAAATCCCACGGTGAAAGTTACTCTCGGCAATCAGGCTGACACTGGCGGAAAGCAATTGATCGAGAATCGCGTAATAGACCGCGATTGTCGGCGCGATCAACGCCTGGCTCTCTGCTGGAGTCCGCGCATCGAAAGCATCGGCCAGCATCTCCCGATAGGTATCCCTCGCGATCAGCGGCAGCGACAGCGCGTCGGCAAGGCGCCGCGCCAGTGTCGTTTTGCCGCTCCCCGGCGCGCCGGAAATGAGGACAAGGAGCGGACGGTTGCGGTCCACCGTGGGATCGTCAATTCCACTGGCCACGTTTCCTCCTTCACCGCGACGGAAACCGCTGTATCACACGCTATTCGCTGCACATTGTAGTACCGATGTGCCTCCTGCTTTATCCGTAAGGATCGGGGCAATCGTGATCCTGCATTCTCACGAGGCAAACGCTATACGATCAGTGCATCGCTGAGTCAGCAAACAACGCGCTGGTCTCCAGCAGGCACGTCGCGAGTTGGGCGGGCGCGGAGAGAAACGGCGAGTGGCTCGTTGGCAGCGAGTATACCTTCTGACAGGGCAGCGCCGTGTACATCTTCTTCTGCGTTGCTGGTCCGAGTGCGTGGTCACACAGGGTCTCAATATACATGCGGGGAATGTGCCCGATGTCCTGCTCGCGTGTCGGCAGCGCCGCGACACCGCGCGGGATCAATGGCTCCGGCACAAGCAGGCTGGTCGCCCAATCTGCATCCGCGTCGGTACAATCCGCGTAGAAGACCTGCTTCGCGCATGCCTTCTTGACCGTCACCGTTTGCCGCTCCTCGTCAACGACGAGGGATGATCCGAGCAGGGATTCCGTGTCATCGCGCATAATCGCGGGCGGTGCGACGCCGTGCGGCAGGAGGAAAGCCGCGAGATAAACGAGGATGCCGATCTGATCCGGGCGCTCTTCAGCAGCGGCGGTGATGATCGCTCCACCTGAACTATGCCCAACGAGAATGACCGACTCCGTTTGTGTATCCAGAATCTCACATATGCGCGGCACGTAGCGTTCGTAGGGGCGATCTTCGATAGGTGTCGTGTCTCGCCCATGGCCCGGTAAATCGGGCGCGATGACCGTATGCCCGGCTTGTCTCAGCAAGGGAGCGACTTTATCCCAACACCACGCGCCATGCCAGCCACCATGAATGAGCAGATACGTGCTCAATGTCTTCTCCTTTTCGCCGCTCATGCCTCCTGCCGACCATATAGATGCATGATACACGTATATGATACAGATGTGTGACGCATACATCAAGTGGTAGGATACTGCCATGAATGATTCATCATCCTCTCCTGATCTATCGAATCCTGGTTCGCGGGCCGAACCTGAAAGCGATGATTCGTCCGTACTTGATAAAGCTGGTCAGGCATTGTTCCGTCTCGGTCGGATATTCAGCAGACAACCGATGCGGCAACGCGTGACAGAGCATTCCCGGCGCGCCCTCGAACTCTCGCGGATTCTCGTTGTGCAGGCTGTTGAAGCGGGGACAGCGGACCCCGGCGAGGAGATGACGATTGGCGTGGTCGCGCGACGGCTCGATATTGATCCCTCGACCGCAAGCCGCCTCGTGTCAGAAACCATCCGAGCCGGTTACCTCACTGGCGATCCCTCATCCACCGATGCCCGCCGCATCCGGCTCACCCTGACCGACGCCGGTCGCGCACTCGCGGCGGCGGCTCGGCGGTATCAACGCGCCACCTTCGAGCACATCACGCGGGACTGGTCCGAAGGCGAGCGACAAGAGTTTGCCCGGCTCTTCATTAAGTTCGCCGACTCCCTCGCCGAATCCCGCGCCGACCAGATTGTCTCTGCCTCGCGCGTGCAAGACTGACAGCCCCGATGCTGAATGGAAAACGACCCCGTTCTTCGGCCTCGTCCGTCTCTCCACTTCGCCCGCAAGAATCGGATAGATCGCCGCCTTCCCTGCCTCTACGATGGTATGCAGAAGGGAGATGGCGCGCGACCCACTCATTGACCTTCCGATAGTACGGAGCACGTAACAGTCATGATAGCGAGGAAAGAAACGATGGCACGGCCCTATTACAGCACGGTGTTCGAGCAGACAGCCGATCAGGTCTGGTATGCCATTCGCGCCTTCGGGAGTTACGACTGGGCGGACGGCGTCAGCGAGAGTGCCATGGAGGATGGGAAGGCGGACGATGCGGTCGGCGGTATCCGCAGCTTCCACTACGGTGGCGAGCGCATGCGCCAGCGGCTGCTTGCCCATTCGGATCTCGACCGATGCTACACCTTTGATCTCTGCGACCCGAGTCCGATGCGCAACTACCAGGCGACGCTGCGCGTCACACCGATCGTTGACGGGAACAGAGCGTTCGTCGAATGGTGGGCGACATTCGACTGCGCGGCCGACGAATATGATCAGTGGATGACCTTCCTCGAAAAAGAAGGCTTTCCAAAATGGCTGGGGTCGCTACGCGCCAATCTCGCGATGGAAGCGTCTACAGCAAGCCAAATGCAGTAACGATAATGAGGAGCACCACTTTGACGAACCGACGACCATTTCGTTTCGGGGTATTGGGCGAACATATCGGCACGCGGGAGGAGTTGATTGGTACGGCCCGCACGGCGGAGGAGTTGGGCTACGCGACCTTCCTGATCCGCGATCACTTCATCGCGCCGCCCTTCGGGCATCAACTCGCACCTTTCGCCGCGCTCGCGACAGTTGCGGCGGTGACGGAGCGGCTACGGATTGGCACACTCGTCTTCGCGAACGACTACCGGCCACCGACGTTGCTCGCGAAGGAGGTGGCGACGCTCGATCTGCTCTCCGGCGGGCGGTTCGAGTTGGGAATCGGCACGGGATTCCTCAAGGCGGAGTACGATCAAGCCGGCATCGCCTTCGATCTACCCGGCACGCGCGTGGATCGCTTCGCGGAATCGCTGACCGTCCTCAAGGGATTGTTCGCCGACGCGCCGTTCACCTTCTCCGGCGACCACTACACATTGACCGAGTTCGACAGTTTCCCCAAGCCGGTGCAGCGGCCGCATCCGCCGATCCTCGTCGGTGCGGGCGGTCGGCGGATGCTCTCGATCGCGGCGCGGGAAGCGGACATCATCGGCATCCTCACAACTTCCACGGCAAACGGCGTCCTCTCGCGCGATCCCGCGCCGCGTCTTGCCGCAGCAATCGAACGCCAAATCGGCTGGATCCGTGAAGCGGCGGGCGACCGCTTCGCCGCCATCGAACTGAGCCTTGCCCCCAATGTCGTCATTGCCAACGATTATCGGCGCGCGGCGGAGGAACACATCCGGGCGCGCGGCTGGAGCGGCGTCTCCGTTGACGACGTGCTCGCGATGCCCTCCGATCTCATCGGCTCCGTGGAGCGGATCGCCGAGGAGATGCAAATGCGGCGCGAGCAGTACGGATTCTCGTATTACGTCCTCTCCGCCGACAACATGGAGGCGGTCGCACCGATTGTCGCGCGCCTTATGGGCAGGTAATGAATATCATGGCGCACCATATCTAACAGGATACGTGCTTCGCGAGAAGATCATTCAGTCATCATCGAGATATTTGACGGCCACCAGGCATCAAAGATCAGGCGGGAGATGCGGCCATTCAAGGTCGCGCCGTCGTGCTCCGGCCCGTAGAGGTGATCGTTACTGCCCTCGGTCATGAGACAGAGGACGTAGCGCACATTCTCCGGCAACTCGACGATCCCCGCGTCCACGCGCACGCCCGCCGCGTCGTCAAAGCCGCTCTTGCTGCGGACAATCACCGGCCCCGGATGATCGTATCCGCTGCGGGCGTACGGGTTGAACGGCAGATAGCGCGCGATCTGATCGTGGTATTGCTGCGTGACGAGGATGTCGCGCATCGCGGCACAGGCGGCGGCCGAGATGACCTGATCCTCCGCGATCAGCATCAGGAGGCGCACGATGTCACGCGGCGTGCTCGTCGCATAGGCGCGGATATCGCTGGAGCCGAAGATAGCGGTCGTCTCTATCATCCCCCATTCGCGCGCCGATTGCAGGATGCGCTCACGGCCGAGCAGTCGCACCAGCACAGCGGTTGACGTATTGTCCGAGAGGGCCGTCATCAGGATCGCGTGGTCACGCACCGTGGCAATGAGATCGGCTGATAGGTCCTTGAGGATGCCGGAGCCTCCCTGGCGGTCCTCCGCGAGCATCGTCACCGGATCATCGAGCCGGACGATCCCGGCTTCGACTTGCCGGTAGAGTTCGGCGAGCACGAGCAATTTGATTGTGGAGGCCGTCGGCATCACCGCATCGGGCCGGTAGCCAATTTCCGCGCCAGTCACCAGATTGCGGGCAAGAAACGCCGCCTCGCCCGAAAAGTCCGCGATCAGCCGCTCCGCCGTCTGCTCGACAGTCTGCTCATCGCTCATCTAATCCCTCTCCTTGTCCCCTCGTAAAGAAACGCATTAGGCGAAGCCGAGACCGAAGAAGCCGAGCACGGTGTTGATGAGGATCGCCAGCGAGAGGACGCTGACGATGATCGTCGTCGTCCAGGCGACGATGTTATAGGCCACGCCGTTGCGATACTCCCCCATCAGGCCGCGATTATTGACGAGTTTCAGCACGGAGACGAGCACGAAGGGCAAGGCGAGCGCGTTGATCAGTTGCGTGAAGATCAGTACCTGCACGAGCGGCAGGCCGGGAATCAGTGTCACGAGGACGCCGAGCGCGATCAGCCCCGTAAAGATGCCAAGAAAGACCGGCGCGTCCCGCCACCCTTGATTAACGCCCTTCTCGAAACCGAAGGCCTCCGACAGCCCGTACGCCGTCGCCAGTGGCAGCACCCCCGCCGCAAGGAGTGACGCACCAAGCAACCCGACGCCGAAGAGGATACCCGCGAACGACCCAGCTACCGGCTTGAGCGCCTGCGCCGC
>JBPCPB010000139.1:0-8460 GCA_050999735.1 Thermomicrobiales bacterium
GGCTGGCCGTCGAGAGCGGCCTCCGACAACTCGGCTACGGCGGTGTCTCAAATGTGCGCGTCGGCAAGTACATTGAACTGGCGCTCGTCGCGCAAGATGAGATGGAAGCGCGCACCAAAATCGAGGAAATGTGCGACAAACTGCTCGCCAACCCGGTAATCGAGGATTACGCCTACGTCGTGGACGAAGCGTACGGTGAAGCGGAAACGGAAGACGAAGACCTCGACACCGAGGCGTGGTAACTACTCTCCCTTCCCCACGGGGAAGGGGTCAGGGGGTGAGGGCAACATGAAATGCGCGGTCGTTTCCTTCCCCGGCAGCAATGGCGACATGGACGCCGTCTACGCCCTGAGTGACGCCCTCGGCACACCTGCCGAGCGCGTCTGGCGCACCGAAACCGATCTCAGCCGCTTCGACGCGGTCGTGCTGCCGGGCGGCTTCTCCTATGGTGATTATCTGCGCGCCGGGGCGATTGCCCGCTTCGCGCCGGTCATGGATGCGGTGGCGGCGTTCGCGGCGGCCGGGCGGCCCGTGGCGGGCTTCTGCAATGGCTTTCAGGTGCTCACCGAAGCGGGCTTGCTGCCGGGCGTGCTGATGCGCAACGCTGGCCTGCGCTTCCGCTCTCACTGGATACACATCCGCGTCGAGCGATCTGATACCGCGTGGACGGCGGACATCCCGCATGGAACCGTTCTTCGCCTTCCCATCGCGCACGGCGAGGGGCGGTACGTCGTGGACCTCGATACGCTCCACCGCATCGAGGCGGAGCGGCAGATCGTCTTTCGCTATTGCACCGCGACGGGCACGCTATCGCCTGAAGCGAACCCGAACGGCGCGACCGCGCACATCGCCGGTGTATGCAACGATGCAGGCAATGTCGTTGGCTTGATGCCGCACCCGGAGCGCGGCGCCGAATCGCTGACCGGCGGTGACGACGGCCTGATGATTCTCCGCAGCCTGCTCGTCGCCAGCAGTGTCGCCCGATGACGGAGGCGAGCACGACAGATGTTTCGGCCCCGGACGCACCCGCGACGGATGCGGACTTGCGCGAAGTTGCCCTGTCCCGCGCCGAATACAATCAGGCGGTGGAAATGCTCGGTCGCTATCCGGCGCGCGTCGAACTCGGCATGATCGGCGCGCTCTGGAGCGAGCATTGCGGCTACAAGCACTCGCGCCCCTTGTTTAAGATGTTCCCGACGACCGGGCCGCGCGTCCTGCAAGGGCCGGGCGAGAATGCCGGCGTCGTAGACATCGGCGACGGTCTTGCCCTCGCGTTGAAGATGGAGTCGCACAACCATCCGAGCGCCGTCGAGCCATACCAGGGTGCGGCGACCGGCGTCGGCGGCATCGTGCGAGACATCTTCACGATGGGCGCGCGTCCGATCGCGATCCTCGATGCGCTACGCTTCGGCCCGCTCGATGAGCCGCGCAATCGCTACCTGTTCGCGGGAGTCGTCGCGGGGATTGGCGGCTACGGCAACTCACTCGGCATCCCGACCGTCGGTGGCGAGATCAATGTCCACCCCTCCTATCGCGGCAATCCGCTCGTCAACGCGATGTGCGTTGGCATCGCGCCGCATGCGCGCGTGACGCGGGCGAGCGCGGGCGAACCGGGCAATGTCCTGCTGATGGTCGGCGCGGCGACGGGACGTGATGGCATCCACGGCGCGACGTTCGCCTCCGGCGATCTCGATGAGGCGGCGATGGAGCGACGCCCCGCCGTGCAGGTCGGCAACCCGTTCCTCGAAAAACTACTGATGGAAGCGTGCCTCGAACTCCTGGAAACGGACGATGTCGTCGGCATGCAGGACCTCGGTGCGGCGGGCATCACGAGCAGCGCGGTCGAGTGCGCCGGGCGGGCGGGCACAGGCATCGAGATTGACGTGCGCAAGATCGCGCGGCGCGAGCGCGGCATGACGGCGTACGACGTGATGCTCTCCGAGAGTCAGGAGCGGATGCTCGTGATCGTCAAGCCGGAGGCGGTGCAGCGCGTCCGCGACCGGTTCGCGCGATGGGAACTGCACGCGGACGTGATCGGTGTCGTCACGGCCGATGGCCGTGTCCGCATCCGTGACGGCGCCGCACTCGTCGTGGACGTGCCAACCGATCTGCTCACGGAAGGCTGCCCGACCTACACGCAGCCCGCCGCCGAAAGCCCGGAGACGATTGAGCGACGGGCGTTTGATCCATTGCAAGCGCCGGACATCGCGCCGGTGGATGTCGTTACCGCGCTGACGCTGCTCCTCAGCCACCCGGATATCGCCTCCAAACGCCCGGTCTGGGAGACGTACGACTCCACGATCGGCACGAACACCGTGCTCGGCCCCGGCGCGGGTGACGCGGCGGTCCTCCGCGTGCGCGGCACCCGACGCGGCGTCGCCCTGACGACCGATTGCAATGCCCGCTATTGCGGCCTCGAACCATATCTCGGCGGGATGCACGCCATCGCCGAAGCGGCGCGCAACCTCACCTGCGTCGGCGCGGAGCCTGTCGCCGTGACGGGTTGTCTCAACTTCGGCAATCCCGAGCGACCGGAGATCTACTTCCAACTGCGCGAAGCGGTGCGCGGCCTGGCGGACGCCTGCCGCGCGCTCGCCGTCCCGGTCGTCAGTGGCAATGTCAGCCTCTACAACGACGGCATCGCGGGCGCGATCCTTCCGACGCCGATTGTCGGCATGGCAGGCGTGCTGGATGATATTGATCAGCGCGTCGGGATGGCCTTCCCGCCCGATGCCACGCTTCTCCTGCTTGGCCCCACGATGGCGACGCTTGGCGCGTCGCTCTATCTCGCAACTGTCCGCGACACCGAGGCAGGTGCGCCGCCCGCGCTTGATCTCAGCGCCGAAGCGGCGGTACAGGAGTGTGTGCGCCGGGCGATTCGGCAGGGCCAGGTTCGCGCTGCGCACGATGTCGCCGATGGCGGCCTCGTCATCGCGCTCGCTGAAGGGTGCATCGCCGGGCAGGTCGGCTGCGAGGGGACCCTACCGGATGCGCTCTCCACGGCGGTCGGCGGTCGCCTCGACGCACTCCTGTTTGGTGAAGCGGCATCGCGCGTCATCCTTGCTGTCGCGCCGGAGGCCATCGGGCCGATTGAGCAGTCCGCAGCGGCGCTCGGCCTCCCCGTCCACATCATTGGCAGAACGACGGAGACGCGCCAATTCGCCCTCCGCGGCATCATGAATGTGCCGCTCCGCAACCTGATTACCGCATGGGAAACCGCCCTCGCATAAGACGCGATAGACTACCTCCTGGATGATGGCACTACGTGGAGTAACGATGATGGCGCTGCGGCGATCCGAACCACAACCGATGACCTACGACGAATACTGCCTGCTACCCGATGACGGGAAGCAGTATCAGGTGATCGAAGGAGAACTCTTCGTGTCTCCCGCGCCACGAACGACGCATCAACGGATCATCGTCCAACTCATGGCGATTCTGCACGCCCACGTTGAGGCGCATAATCTCGGCGTGGTTTATGTTGCTCCAACCGATGTTCTCCTCAGCCTGACCACGGTTGTCCAACCGGATATTCTCTTTATCCGCCGGGAAAACATGGCAATCATCACTGAACTCAACATTCAAGGTCCGCCCGATCTCTGTATCGAAGTCCTGTCCCCGAGCACGGAGTCTGTTGATCGCGAGCGGAAGATGGCGGTGTATGCCCGTTATGGCGTGCAGGAATATTGGATCATTAACCCGATGCGCCAGATGGTGAGCGTCTACGTACGCGATGGCGGCCTTTTCACGCTGAAAGCGGAGGCGACCGGAAATGATAGGGTCACAAGCGATGTCGTGACCGGCTTCCAGATGAGTGCGCAATCCATCTTCGCGAGCGAGGAGTAAACAAACATGGCAATCCAGAGAGCGGAAGTGCGCGGGATGACCTACGACGATTACTGCCTGCTGCCCGATGATCGGAATCGGTATGAAGTGATCGAAGGAGAATTGGCCGTGTCCCCTTCACCGAACTTCCGTCATCAGGACACTGTTTGGCGTCTTGGCGTCCTCCTTCACACGTTTGTGGAAGCCAATAAATTGGGGGTTATCATCGGTGCGCCGATGGATGTCATCCTCGAACCGAACACGATTGTCCAACCCGATCTGCTCTTCATCAGCCGCGCGAACATGGAGATCATCACCGAACTGAATATCCAGGGTCCGCCCGATCTCTGCATTGAAATCCTCTCTCCCAGCACCGGCTTGCACGACCGATACGCGAAGAAAGCCGTCTATGCCCGTTGTGGCGTCCCCGAATATTGGATCATTGACCCCGCACGCGAAGTCGTGTCGGTGTTCGAGAGTGACGGCGATACCTACCGGCTGCGCAGCGAAGCAAGCGAGGACGACGTGGTAACAAGCGGTGTGCTGACCGGCTTCGCGATCACCGCGCGATCGGTATTCGCGTAGGCGAATTCTCGGATGCAGGCGCATCTTTCTGTGTTAGGATAGGGAGAGCAACCGACTGACCCGCGCAGGGAGCCTGCTGTTGTGTCTGTGACCGTCGATGCCAAACCACCCCGCGTTTCGCGCTGGAACCCGAACTCCTGGGAACCATGGCAGCGCAATCAATGGGCCATCTACGCATCGGTGCTGATCTCCTTCCTCAGTTTCACCTTCATCATGCCCTTTCTGCCGCAGTATGTGCAGCAACTCGGCATCCACGATCCGAACCGCGCCGCGCTCTGGTCGGGGCTGCTCGTTGGCGTCAGCCCGCTGCTCGGCGGCATCCTTACCCCTTTCTGGGTGCGGATCGCCGAACGGACCGGTAACAAGCCGATGGTGCTCCGTTCCTTGATCGCCTACGTCATCCTGATTACGCTCATGGGGCTGGTGACGAATATCTGGCAACTGCTCGCGCTACGCATCCTGCTCGGCGTCTTCTCCGGCTTCAGTTCCTTCGCCCTCGCCGTTCTGTCGGTCACCGTTCCCAAAGAGCGTATTTCGCAGGCAATCGGCACGTTGCAATCCACGCAATTCATCGCCGCCGCCCTCGGCCCGATCTTCGGCGGCACGCTCGCCGACACGATTGGGTTGCGCGAGACCTTTTTCGTCTCCGGCGCGCTGAGCGTCGTCGCCTCGGTGGTCTTTTTCCTCCTTTTCGACGCCGCCCACGACCGCGCCGCCACGCCGAAACGCACGGAGCGCGCCTCGCTCTCCGTATTGGCGCATCTGCCCGGTTTCCTCGCCATTATGGTCACGCTCGTCTCGATCAGTTTCATCGAGCGGACGTTTGGCCCCCTCATTCCCCTTTACGTGCAGTTTCTTCACGCCCCCGAACGCCTGCTCGGTACGATCTCTGGCGCGGTGATTACCATCGGCTCGGTCGCGGCGGCGATTGCGGCGACAACGATGGGGCGTCTCAGCCGGGGCCGCAATCCCCGCAACCTGCTCCTGATTACCCTGACCGGTGGCTGCCTCGTGCTTATTCCGATTACCTTCGCGCGGGAGTGGTGGCAACTCTTGTTCCTGCGCCCGATGCTGGACATCTTCATCGGCGGCAACACGACATTGGCCTACGCAATCGCGGCCCGCGCGCTCCCCGAACAATGGAAGTTGACCGCCTTCGGCACGCTCGGCGGGCTGGCGATGATCGGGAACGCCGCCGCGCCCTTCGTCGCGGGTGCGGTGACGGACGCAACGCAGAGTCTGCGGACAATCTTTGGCATGGACGCGGTACTGTATGGCATTCTCATCGTCTGGGCGTGGAAATCCATCCGTCTGCCCGACGCGGACACACCACCGCCGAGCCTCGCGCCCGCACAGCAAAAAGCCGTCGGCGCACCGGGAGACGGATAAACGAACGGAACCTAATCACAACGCCGCGATCACTGTGCGTGATCGTCCGAGAGCTGCCAGTGTATCGCTCCCTCCACGAACGTCCCGCGCAGTTCACCCGTATGCCCACGCTCGCAGCGGAAGCGGACCAACAACGGACCATGCACATGAGGCGCGTAGGCAACCCAGCCATGTTCGGCACGGGCATGGTCGAGGTTGTCGCGCGCCTCGACGAGTGCGCCACCGCAATAGGGGCATGTCGCAGTAATGTATCGTGGAATCCGCTCTGCCATCCAACGTACCCTCACGATTCGACCGGACCTGATACTCTTTCACGATAGAATTGCCGTGGTGCCTCGATAGATGTTGCTTCGTAGGGGCGGTTCGCGAACCGCCCTCTTGCAGTGGCGGCACACCTCGGGAGGGGTACGGATGCTCCGGGGAGGGCGATTCACGAATCGCCCCTACGCAGGATATACCGCCATCACTATCGTGGAAGAGTATGATAGCATTAAATCTGTGAGCGGCCACTGATACGACCGCTCACTCCGCGAATTGCTACGAGGGGCGTGTGCGCTGAGCAACCGCTTCATCGGCGGCGCCATCGCGCGGTGCGGGTGGGGGGGCGTAGCCGTTCCCAGCGCCATTCGGGGCATGACCGTTGCGGCCGTTGCTCGGGGGGGCGCCGTTCGTGCTATTGCGGCTGGCATCGGCGCGGCGTCCCGCTTCGTCACCGAACTCGACCGGCAAATCAACGGCATATGGATCACCCGGTGGTTGCGGTACTGGCCGCGCCGGAAGCATCTCCGTCCGCCCATTCTCGACCGGCATTGGCCGTCGCATCGGCGCCACCGGCGGCGGACTTTGCTGCTGATGGCCATTCTGATAGTGCTGGATTGGCACCGGCATCGGTTGCGGCGGCACGGGATTGGCATAGACTGGTTCGCCTGGCCTGCCCTCGACGGATGGCTGAGCGCCGAGGCGCTCCCGAATCGTCGCCATCAGGCGGCCAATACTGCTCTCCTGCGCGTCTGCCGCGGCGGCCGGTTCCAATTCCGTCGCGCAGTAGGGGCAAATGTCCCACGTCACGCGGACGAGATGGGCGCAGGTGGGGCATTCGTGCCGCAGTTCGGTGTGGCACGACGGGCAGATGACCCAATCGCTCTCAATCGCGCGGTGGCAACTATGGCAACGCGGCAGGTCCTCGAGGTCCTGGAGCAGGTACTCCTCTTCGAGCGAGCGCTGAAATGCTTCGTCGAGCGTATCGCGCGGCCGGAGCACGAGATAAAGCAGCGCGCCGGGGACAAAGAAGAGGACACTGAGAAGGGTCGCGAAAATCTGCGTGATGACGCTGCGCGATCGTTGCTCGATATCGCGATAGGTCCAGACGATGAGCGCGAACCAGAGCGCGGCGAAATACGCCAGTCCAAGCGCGATAATCAGTTTCGCACCGGAGGCGAATACTTCAAGAACCTTGTCCATGGATCATTCCCCCTTGCTGTGCGCGCACCGGGCATCCGAGCATGCACAAGGCAGCCACGTACGGCAGTTCGTATTAGTCTACTACAATACGCTCGAAGCGGACGACGCGCAAACTGAAGACCGCAGCGCCACCTACTTGCACCTCGATGGGATTCGGCATGTAGAACTCGCCCGGTTCCATCACCGGCATGAGCGGATTCATGTATTGCGTGCGCGTGTAGCAGTTCTGCTTGAGGATGCGGAGCACATCCGGCACCTGCGACTCCTCGACGCCAACGAGCACCGTTACGTTCGATTCCCGCAGGAACCCACCGGCACTATTGATCTGCGTGGCGCGGTAGCCGTTCTGCGTCAATGCAGCGATCAGACGGTCTGCGTCACGGCCCTGGACTACCGCAAAAATCAGTCGCATCCTGACCCGCTTTCTCAGTCGTACGTCGCGGTGAGCACGGAGCATCCCACGAATGGCGAGAGCGCGGACCAGATCGCCTCCGCCACCACCGACGGCGCCGCGCCCGCATCAATCACCTGCCAGCGCGCGGGCTCCGCCGCTGCCAGCGCATGATACCCGTTTCGCACGCGTTCGTGAAATGCGCGCCCGGCATTGTCCAGCCGGTTCAACTCGCCAGCGCGCCGCTTGCGGTCCAATCCTTCATCAACTGGCAGATCAAGCAGGAAGGTCCGATCCTGCAGCAGTCCATCCGTGGCGATGCGATTCAGCGTGCGAAGCGTGTCAATCGCAAGACCCCGACCGTACCCTTGATAGGCAAGCGTCGAGTCCGCATAACGGTCACAAATAACGACGGTCTCCGCTACGAGCGCAGGCCGCACGACCGCAGCGACGAACTGCGCGCGTGAGGCGACATACAAGAGCGCCTCCGCCATCGGGTCCATGCCGTTGTTCTTGTTATCGAGCAGGATAGCGCGAATTTGCTCGCTGATCGTCGCGCCGCCCGGCTCGCGAGTGACGAGCGTGCGCAGGCCGCGCTCCGACAGGCGGGCCGCAAGCATCCGCGTCTGTGTCGTCTTCCCGCAACCTTCGATCCCTTCAAAGGTGATGAACATCGGTCCCTCGCGCTTCGACTCGCACTGCCGCATAGTGTCCGTACACAGTATGCTGATAGTACACGACGGGCAACCAGGATGCAAAGAGGCAAGGTACGTCGTGGTAGCATAGGCTTCAGCCTGCGTTCTGGGAGA
>JBPCPB010000143.1:0-4431 GCA_050999735.1 Thermomicrobiales bacterium
CTTTTCCCGCGCCGGGGGACGGAGGGGGGTTGGAGGGGTAGTTTTTTATCCCCGATCCAACTCCTCCAGCACCGGCGCGAAGGCTTCGATCCCGGCGAGGCTGCGCGGCGCGAGCCAGACCTGCGCATGCGATACGCCACCCCGGGCGTACGCGCGGAAGGCGTCCGCGACCTGCTCCGGCGTGCCTTCAAGGGGTTCGACACCGCCTGAAACCTGCTCGCCAAGCAGGGCGACCCGGAGACCGAGGGTGCGCCCGAGCGTGGCGGGATCGCGGCCATGCTGGATACAGGCGGCGTCAATTGCCTCGCGGAGGGGCGGGAGCACATCCGGCCAGTTGCGCCCGTAGCACAAGAAGCCGTTCCAGAGGTCAGCATACTGCGTGGTGAGGCGGAGCATTCGCTTGCCGGTGAGCAGCGTGCCAATCAGGATCGGCGGACCGTTCAGGCGCGGGCCGCGCGGTTCGAGGGCGAGGTCGTTCACCGTGTAGTACGTGCCGTGGAAATCGCAGTAGCCCTTGCGGAGGAGCGACGTAATAATCCGCAAAGCCTCCTCGAAGCGGCTGACCGCGTGATCGAACGGGAAGCCAAAGGCGTGAAACTCGTGCGCGACATCGCCGGAGCCGAGGCCAAGAATCAGCCGCCCGCCACTGATCGCGTCCAGCGTCTCCGCCATCTTGGCGAGCAGCGCCGGGTTGCGGAACCCGGTACACATCACCAATGTGCCGAGTTCGACGTGCGGCACCGCTGTCGCGAGGGCAGCAATCAGGGACCATGTCTCCCATGCGCCGACAGGCGGCTCCGACTCGACACCGGGCGGGACGGGCTTCCCCGCCGTGATCCAGAGTTGGGCGCGGTCCCTCGAGAGGTGATCCGGTAGCCAGAGCGAATCGAAGCCGACGGCTGCCGCGCGCTGTGCCATCGCCAGCGTGTCCGCCCACGGGTCGGTGATCGGCAGGTGGATGCCGACCTTGAGTGGCCGTTTGCGTATCCCGGTCGTATGCGCTGTGGCAGACATGGTCGGCATTCCTTTCGCTTCACGGCGTGGGGCGACGGATGAGAAAAGCGAGTGATTCCTGTCGCGTCGTATTCGCCCTTTCTTCACGTTGGGCGAGGACATTCTATACGCTTTCACTCAGCGACATGTTTCTTCACCTCCTTGACGGACGACGAACGGTCGCGTATTGTACGATTGTTAACAGTTAAAGGCAGACAATCGCACAATCCATCATCGGGAGAATGGGAATGCAGGGGGAAGCGCTCGACGCCATTTTGTCCTCGCCGCTCAATCGTGGCCTCGCCGCCGATATTGCCCTGCGCCTGCGCACGGCGATTGTCCACGGCTATTTCGGCCCCGGCGAGCGGTTGCGTGAGGAAGCGCTGGCGAAATCATTAGGCGTTAGCCGTGGCCCCGTGCGCGAGGCGCTCAGTCAGTTGGAGCGCGAGGGGTTAGTGGTTATTCAGCGGAATCGGGGGACGTTCGTCGCGCGGCTGACGCGGGAGGATGCGGAGGAGATTTATAGCCTGCGGCGCGTGCTGGAGCGTCTGGCCGTCCAGCGGGCGATCCGGCACGCCACCCCCGCCCAGTTTGCGGCGATGCGGCAGGTTGTCGAAACGATGCATGCCTACACGGAGCGCGGGATCACCGAGCAGGAAGCAGCCGAACTCGATGTGCAGTTCCACGAACTGCTCTATCAGGCGAGCGACCACACGCGGCTCTACGATTGCTGGGTGAATCTGCGGCGGCAAATCCATATTCTTCTACTCAGCCGTAATGTCGCGAACGCCGATTTCCGCGTGATAACGGGGTCGGCCCACGCGGTCATCCTCGACGCCCTTGAGGATCGTGATGAGGCGCACGCGATGGCATTGATTGAGGATCACCTCCGAGGGTCGTATGAGCGTGTCATCGGCTCTCTGCATGATTGGGCAGTCGGCAGTCAGCAGTCGGCGGAGAAAGAGACGCGAAATCCTCTGGCAGCAACTGACGACTGACGACCGACGACCGCCGACTGCCAGGAATGGAGGAGAAGACGAGCGACACCAGCATCATCCGGGACGAGTGGCAGTGGGAATGTGCCAACGTGATAGTCGGTGGAAGGGGAAACAAATGACGGAACGGGAGACAGATATACAGTTCGGCGCACGTATGATGATCACCCGGCGGCGGTTCCTCGTCGGGGCGACAGCGACTGCGGGCGTCGCGATTCTCGTGGCCTGCGGCGGGGGCAGCAGCGCAACCGATACGCCGAAACCCGCCGGGGGGACGAGTGGTACGGCTGCTCCCGCTGGCGGCACGACTGGCACGGCCGCTCCTGCGGCATCCACTGGCAAGCCGATCAAGGGCACGGAAGTCACCATCCTCTGGATGCCTCCGTCCATCCAGGAGGCGTCAGATCTCCAGGAAAAGAACATGGATGACTGGGCGAAGGGCGCGGGCGTCAAACTGACCAAGGATACCGTCGCGCTCGATCAGTGGGACGCGAAACTGGCAACCAACGCGCAAACCAAGCAGGGCGCGGACCTTGTCAGCATGTACGCCCAACACGTCGCGACGAATGAGAATGTCATGATGGACATCTCCGACCTTTCGGGGCAACTCAACACGACGGTCGGCGGCTGGTACGATGGGCCAAAGAGCGTCTGCATTCGCGGGGACGGCAAATGGAAGGCGCTTCCGGCGGCGATCTACGGCCAGTACTGGATCTACCGCCAGGACCTCTTCCAGAAGGCGGGTATCACCGAATTCCCGAAGACCTATGAGGACTTCCACCAGGCGGGGAAGAAGTTGAAAGCGGCCGGGACGCCGATTGGTCATACCCTCGGCCACGCCGTCACCGATGGCGCGACGCACAACTACTCGCTGATGTGGAGTTTCGGCGCTAAGGAGTTCGAGGCGGACGGCAAGACGGTCGCGCTCAACTCGAAAGAGATGATGGACTGCCTGACCTTCTTCCAGCAATACTACAAGGACTCGCTGGCCGAAAATGCCTTCGCCTGGGATGAGACGGGCAATAACCTCGCCTACAACTCCGGCCAGATCGCGGCGACGAATAACGCGAACACGATCTACGCCGGTCTCCTCAAGACCGATCCGACGCTGGCGGGGAATTCGAACCATGGCGTCACGATCGCCGGCCCCGGCGGCGCGTTTCAGTACATGAGCATGCAGTACTGGGGTATCCCGACCTACGCGAAGAACGTGGATGCCGCGAAGGCATATCTGACCGACGCCTTCTACACCAAGGATTTCCAGACAGCGTGGACGAAGGCGGGCAACGGCTACAACCTGCCGCCGTTCCCGATGCTGGACACTGTGGATGCCGCCTGGCCGACCGATCCGAAACTCGCCAGCGCGCGGACGCTCGCCAAGACGACGCGGATGCCCGGCTCCCCTGGCCCGTTCACGCAGGTCGTCGGCGCGGCGCAGAACAAATTCATCATCGTGGATACGTTCGCGAAAGTCGCCCAGGGGACCGCCCCGAAGGACGCCATCGCCTTCGCCGTCAATGAGTACAACGTGCTCCTCAAGGGCGGTTGATCGTCCCGTATTTCTCCCCCTCTCCATTGCTGCCAAGCAATGGAGAGGGGGCCGGGGGGTGAGGGTACACGATGGGAATCTCGCATGCGGTCGGCCAGCCCGAGGAGCGGCGGCAGGAGGTCGCGCGGCACCGGTGGCAGATCATCCGGGGGCGCGACGCGACGCAGGGATACATCATGATCGCGCCCGCGATCATCCTGCTCATCGTGCTCGTCGCCTATCCGTTCTGTCTCGCCCTCTGGCTCAGCCTGACGAACAAGACGGTCGGCACCGATGGCACGTTCGTCGGTCTTCATAACTTCACAAATCAACTGAACAGCCAGATCTTCAAGCTGGCCTTCCGCAACACGGCGTGGTACACTTTCCTGACAACGGTGATCAAACTCGTGCTCGGCTTCGCGCTGGCGCTCCTCCTCAATCAGGAGTTCTTCGGGCGCAAGTTCTTCCGCGCCGCGATTTTGATGCCCTGGATTGTGCCGAGCGTCCTCAGCACGATGGCGTGGCTCTGGCTCTTCGACAGCAATCTCAGCAGCCTGAACTGGCTCTTCAAGCACCTGCATCTGATCCGCAAGAACCTGCCCTTTCTGACCGATCCGAATTGGGCGATGGGCAGCATCGTTACCGTCAATGTCTGGCGCGGCACGCCCTTCCTCGCCATCACGATCCTCGCCGGCTTGCAGACGATCCCGCGCGATCTCTACGAGGCCGCCTCGATTGACGGTGCGGGCCGCCTTCTCCAATTCGTCCGCATTACCGTCCCCTTGGTAATGCCCGTCGTGACGATTGTCCTGATCGTCTCGATCATCGGCACCTTCTCGGACATTCAAATCGTCTACGCCCTCACCGGCGGCGGGCCGATCAACAGCACGCAAGTGCTCGCGACGCTCAGTTATT
>JBPCPB010000178.1:0-3516 GCA_050999735.1 Thermomicrobiales bacterium
CTCAGCGGCGTCTTTCTCTTCGCCGCCATTGATCTGATCGGCGGCACGCTCTGCTTCTGGACGATCGAGCGGTCGGAGGTTATCAACGTCTTCACCTATGGTGGCGTCTTTCTGTCCAGTTATCCGATCAGCATCTACCAGGCGTGGATTCGCCGCACCTTCACCTTCCTCATCCCCATCGCCTTCGTCGCCTATTATCCGGGGTTGTACTTCCTCGACCGCACGGACCCGCTTGGGTTGCCGCGCTTCGTCTCCTTCCTCACCCCCGCCGTGACGGTCGCCTTCTGCGCGGTCGCCCTCTGGTTCTGGGAGTGGGGCATGCGGCAGTATCAGAGCACAGGGAGCTGAGCAATGAGCAACGAGCAGCCAGTGATCGTGGCCGACCGATTAGAGAAAACGTATCGGGTGCCGGTGCGGAAGAAGGGCGGGGCGCTCCGGGCGCTCGTCTCGCGCGGGACGGAGGCGGTGCATGCGGTGGATACTGTTTCGTTCACAATCGCGCCGGGGGAGATGGTTGGGTACGTCGGGCCAAATGGCGCGGGCAAAAGCACGACAATCAAGATGCTCACCGGCATCCTCGTGCCATCGGGCGGGCAGGTGCGCGTCGCGGGGCTGGATCCGACGCGGCAACGGCGTACGCTCGCCTCCCGAATCGGCGTCGTCTTCGGGCAGCGGACGCAACTCTGGTGGGATTTGCCGCTGATCGAATCGCTCGAACTGCTGCGCTACGTCTATCGCGTGCCCGAAGCGCGCTTCACGGAGAATCTGACGGCGTTCCGGGAGATTCTCGGCCTCGACGAATTCTTGCAGACGCCGGTGCGGCAACTCTCGCTCGGCCAGCGGATGCGTGGCGATCTCGCGGCGGCGCTCCTCCACGACCCGGCGATCCTCTACCTCGACGAGCCGACGATTGGCCTCGATGTCGTCGCGAAGGGGCGCATCCGCGAATTCCTCCAGGAGATCAACCGCGAGCGCGGCGTCACGGTGCTCCTGACGACGCACGATATGGCAGACATCGCGCATCTCTGCCCCCGAATGATGATTATTGACCACGGCCATTTGCTGTACGATGGCAGTGTCGCAGCGATTCGCGACCGCTTCGGCACGGAACGGACGCTGGTGGTAGACCTGGAAACGGACGAACCGGGTCCGCTCGTCGGCCTCCAGGCCGAAGAAATTCGGTCGGACGGCCTGCGCCGCTGGCTCCGCTTCCGCCGCGCTGACGTGACGGCGGCGGAATTGATTGCGGCGGTCTCCGTTCGCTACCCGATCCGCGACCTGACCATCGAGGAACCGGAAATCGAGGCCATTGTGCGCCGCATCTATCAGGAAGGGATGAGTAGCGAGTAACGAGTAATGAGAAGATGCCGTCTCGCCTCGCTACTCGTTACTCCCAAAGGAACTCTATGCCCTACCCGACACAGCATCTCGCCGTGACGATTCCGTTGATCGCAGCGATGCCGCCGAAATACCGTCTACCAGTATTGATCGGCGGGGTGTTAATTGATGTAGATCACTTTCTCGATGTTGGGTTGCACAAGTCGGGCAGGGCGCGAAATCGCACCTTTGTCCTCTTTCATGGCCTCGACGTGATCGCGGCCGTCGCGCTCATCGCGGCATGGCGGAAAAGCCCAACGCTCGGTGCGGTCGCGCTCGGCATGGCGCTTCACCACGCGATGGACTTCGCGAGCGAGCGCGACTGGGTGAAGGTTTCGCTTCTCTGGCGCGCCACACGCCGCTTCTACGCCCCAAACGTCCGCCGCCACTGGGAAAACCGCTCTCCCCTGACATGGCTTTGACTGACCGTTGAACCACGAAGACACGAAGAGCACGAAGAAGAGAATGAGAGTGTGTTTGAATCCTCCTTCTTTTTCCTTCGTGCTCTTCGTGTCTTCGTGGTTAGCAATCCCTTATGACGGAAGCCAGGGGCGCTGTTTAGGTGGCTGGAGGTAGCCCTGACGGCCCGTGTCTTTGACATGGTAGAGATGGCCGTCAATCGTCGTGACGTAGAGGGTGCGGAGATCGGCGTCACCAAAGGTACAGTTGGTCGGGCGACTGGCGGGGACGGGATGCTCCTCGATCACTGTGCCATCCGGCGCGAAGACGGCGATGCGGCAGCCCGGCCCGCCGAGTTCCCAGCCACAGGTCGCGATGATATTCCCCTCCGTGTCGAGGCACATGCCGTCAATGCCGCGATTCGCGCCGAAATTGTGCAACACCGTGTACTGGCCGAGCGTTCCGTCTTCCTGGATCGGATAGCCGCGCAATTCCCGCTTCGCGGTTTCGACGTAATCGCTCTGCGCGACATAGAGGGTGCGCTCGTTCGGTGAGATCAGGATACCGTTCGGGCGGGTCGTATCGAACGTCACGCGCGCGATGGCCCACGATGAGGACCCGTCGCGCGGCGGCGTGAGGCGGTAGACGGCGTCATGGTCGAGTCTACGTCCCTCTTGCTCGCCGTAGCGTGGATCGGTGAACCAGATGCACCCCGCGCTGTCGAGGGCGAGATCGTTCGGGGCATTCAGCCGCTTCCCCTCGAACTGGCTGATGAGAATCGTCTTCGTGCCGTCTGTATCGTAGCAGGCCATCGCGCCGCGCGTTCCCTCACACGCGAAGAGACGGCCATCGGGCGCGAAGAGCAGGCCATTCGCCCCGCCTGTGTCGGTATAGACGGTACGCAGCGTCTTTACCGTGGGATCATAGCGGAGGATGCGGTTCTGGTGGATCGCCGTGAAGAAGAGACCGCTGCCATCCCATGCCGGCCCTTCGGTGATCGTCATTGGCCCCGCAAGCAGTTCAAAGGTCCATGCCATCACGCTTCCTCCCTGCTATCTCCAACCGCGTGCCATGCCACAGCCGTGAGCATACCAGAATGAAGTAGACAGTAGACGGTAATCAGTAGACGAAACGGGAGTCGGCCCTGCTGACTGCTGACTACCGTCTACTTTCTACTCACTACTGGCATCATCCGCGCGGCGATTTTCGGCGTAGACAGTGATAGACAAAGGCCCGTACACTCCGCAATGCGGCTTCACCAAAGGAGGCAACCCACCATGGCGACGACTGTTTCTTCTCCGCCGACTGCTCCCGCCGATGAGAACCCGGAGGTCCAATCGCTCATCAGCGCGTGGTATGCGGGCACGATCGGGCGGCGAGATTTCCTGATGCGCGCCACGGCAACGCTCGGCACACTCGCCGCCGCAACGATGCTGCTCGAATCCTGCGGTGGCAGTAGCCCGACCGCGACGCCCGCCGCAACGACGGCCCCAACGATCGCGGCGACTCGCGCTGCTGCTTCTGCTGCCGCACCGGCCGTAAGCCCAAGCGCTGCCAGTCCCGCAGCCGCGACGAGCGCCCCGACCGTTGCCGCCACGCAAGCGCCTTCCGGCACAACCGCCGCCGGTGCGAGTGCGGCTGTGGGGACCCGACCCGCCGGATCCGCTATCGCCCCGGCTGGTACGGCGCCCTCCGGTTCTGCCGTGGCATCGGCGGGGACACCGGTCGCGACCGGTGTCC
>JBPCPB010000204.1:0-16564 GCA_050999735.1 Thermomicrobiales bacterium
GCATGCATTAGGCACGCCGCCAGCGTTTATCCTGAGCCAGGATCAAACTCTCAAACCATTATATGCTCCCAGGCTTTCGCCCGGGTGCGCGTCTCTGCTGCCTCTCTCCCTTCCCCTCTGCTGGTAATGGGCTTCGCGCACCGGGGATAAAAAATCCGCCTACAGGCGGCTCTCGTTGGCCCCTTGCGCATGCCGTTCGTCCGACGGCTTAGGGAATATACACCCCCGGTATTGGCATGTCAATACCCTTGCGCGTGATTCTTAAAACTTGCCTTTTCGCGTCCGTCATGCGTTGCCGCACGCATCGATTCTATGCTAGCCTCCCAGCGCGATACGTCAGCAGGGGTTTCGCGATCTGCCGCCTGGAGTGCGAACGGGAGCGTGCGTGTGTTTCTTCGCAACCTCACTCATGACAGTCGCTTTTGGATTGTCGTTCTCACAAGCCTCTGTCTCTTCCTCACTATTGAGCGCGTGCAGGCGTATGCGAACGGGCCGTGGCCGCAGTTGCAACGCGACCGGGAACGACGGCCGGTCGCGATGGGCAACCCCACCATCTGGTTTGCCGTGATGGTGCTCCTCCTCCCCGGCCTCGTCTTGCTGCTCGCGAATGTCGCGATCCTGCTTTGGGCAAAATATCCGCGCCGGAGCGTCCAGGTCCTCGCCGCATTCTTGTTGATGCTGCCATGGGCGATCTTCACAATCGGCAGTTTCGATTGGCTCGGGCTTGGCCCATACATGCGGCGGGTCGGCGTTGCCCTTCCCATCGCGCTCTGTGTCAGCCTCTGCCTCGCCGATCTCCTGCTCTTTTTTACCTTCCTCGATCTCGTCGAAAGCACCCGATTGATTGATTCCGTCAAGCACCTTCGCCCGTAGTCGAACCCAATAGCGCGGACGGTGAGACGGTGCTATCATTCTCTGGCACGGCAACTGCCGTGGGGCCTCTGCGTCGGAACGGTGGGATAACGAAAGAGTGCCGCGTGCGCGCATTCCGCCTTACGCGCGTGATGGGAATTGACGTCCGCGTCCATCCCACCTTCGCGCTCATTGTGCTCTGGTTCGCGTATATCTGGGGGATAAAAACGGGAGCAGGCATCGGCGGCGTGCTGTTCGGCCTCCTGATGGTCGTCTGCCTTTTTGCCTGCGTCCTGCTCCACGAACTCGGGCACAGCCTCGTCGCACGGCGGTCGGGCATTCGCGTCCACGATATTACACTGCTCCCAATCGGTGGCATGGCCCGCATCGAACGCTCCCCGGTTCATCCCGGCGATGAGTTCTGGCTGGCCCTCGCCGGGCCTGCCGTCAATGTCGGCCTCGCGTTGCTTTTTCTGCCGATTGTCGCCATGATTGGCTGGTTCAAGCAGATTGATGGCGTCACGGGGATGATTGGCGCGGTCGGCCAGGTTGATCTGCCTGGCTTCGCCGCCTATCTGCTCTTTGCGAATATCTCGCTCGTCGTCTTCAACCTCATCCCTGCCTTCCCAATGGACGGTGGCCGCATCCTCCGCGCCTTCATGAGCCTCTTCATCAGTCGCTCAGTGGCGACCCAGATCGCCGTCACGATTGGCAAAGGGATCGCCATCTGTTTTGTGATCGTCGGCTTCCTCGTGTTGCACGACTGGACGCTGCCAATGGTCGGCATCTTCATTTTTGTCGGCGCGCATCTCGAAGGGCGCACCGTGGCGATGGAAGAAGGGCTGCGTCGGATGCATGTCGGCCAGTGCATTACCTGGGAAGCGGGCGGTATTGGGCCGTATGAGCCGCTCGCGGGGGCGCTTCCTGGTGGCCCGCGCGATCTCGCGGTCACCGAGCGCGGCCGGGTCATCGGCATCCTTTGGAAGGTCGAAATCCTCAACGCGATGCGCGTGCGCGGGGCGAATGTCCGGGTACATGAGGTGATGGACCACTTCCCGCCCATCGTGGATGTGGACACCTCGCTCTATCTCGCCCAACAGGCGATGGTGCGTGCGGATCGCGGCGCGGTACTCGTCACCGAACGCGGCATCTATCGCGGCATCCTCACCGCCGAACGCTATTGGTATCTCCATCGCCTCCTGCAAGCACGGCGACGCTCGAATACCGCCAAACGCTATTGCGGATGGCTCGTCACCTATGCACGCCGATGGAGCCGCCAGACAAAGGCGCTCTCGTCTGTCGGCCGCAGGCCGATTCTCTGACCGCCTCCAACGAACCGAGGCCCGGCATGCACGCAGCCGATTCCGTTAGAAACGGCCAGCCGCATGGGCGAATGCATGCGTTGCGATGGACACTGCTCGCGCTCTTCGCGTGCTTCGCGATTGGCTGGGCGCTTGCAGTCGTCGGCATCTCCCGAAATATGCGGCTGCCGGTGAACGAACGCTGGGCGGGGAGTAGCATGCTCTTTCTCGAAGGGATGATCGCGCTACTCTGGATCGTGATCGCCTATTCGTGGCGGCATGCGGTATGGTTCGCACTCGTCGTCTTGCCGAGCGCCTTTGTGATCGAGTTGATCGGCGTGACGGTTGGTCTCCCGTTCGGCCCCTATCATTACACCGATGCGCTCGCACCGAGCATCGCCGGTCGCGTACCCGCGCCCATCACCTTCGCCTGGCTGATGATTGCTCTCGGCACACTGGCAACCGCGACATGGATTGTTCAACGCGAGAAACCGTGGGCCGTCATTCCCGTCGCTGCACTGTTAGCAACGGGGCTTGATGCCTGCCTGGAACCGACGGCGTATCACGTCAAGGCATACTGGCTCTGGGACACGTCCGGGCGGTATTACGGTGTCCCGGCAATCAATTTTCTCGGCTGGTTATGCACATCCGCGTGCGTGACCGCACTCGCCGCGTCCGTTCTGCGGCGTTCCGCGACGATGCCTCGACCGGCACTCGTCTTTGTGCCGATCAGCCTCTATTGGGCAACCGTCCTGATGTTCGCAATCATTGATGGATTCCGGGGCTATCCGGTGGGAGCGGCAACCGGCGCGGCGCTCTGCCTCATGGCGCTTCGTCCGCTCCGCCGATGGCATCGTGGCTGGCAGGCACTTTCGTCGGGTAGGCCCGATCCTTCCACATCGTCGCACCGCGCGCGTGCCACCGCACCGAATTCACGAGAATGATGAGGAAGCAGATGACACAGAGCGGATGGACGACCGGTTGCCAGAACGGACGCCGCATCCGTCGTGCGACGACGGCGTTCTGCACGAACATCAGGAAAACGAGGAGCAGCGGCAGGAGACGCCACGTCCAGACGCCCGTACCCACGATGAGGCTGAGGACAAGAACGACGGAAGGCAGCAGGTAGAGCAACGTCAGGAGCGTCGCAAAGCCGATCGCGATCCCCGGCGATGCACCCGTCAGTGCGTACGCATTCTTCGAGAATCCGCGCCAAACCTCGCGAGCGCTCTGGTACATGCGCGTGCGAACGATCCCCGCGCCATCCGTCAGCCGCACCCGTAACCCGTCGCGCTTGGCGCGCCGCGCGAGGTTCATATCATCGAGCACGGAAAAACGGACCGCACGATGACCGCCGATACGTGCGTACGCAGCGCGTGTAAAGACCAATAACTGGCCGTTCGCCGCGACGACGCGCGGCGAGGGATCGGACCAGACCCGACCAATCGGCAACATCGCCCAGATCGTGAAGAAGATGAACGGCACGACCAACGCTTCGCTCCAGCCGCCAATCTCCTGCTCCGGGAAGGCCGTGACGACATCCGCGCCCACTGCCACCGCGCCAACGACGGAGCGGATCATCGTCGGCGCATGCACGGTGTCCGCGTCCGTGAAGATCAACAGATCGCCGCGCGCCAACGATGCCAATTGATCGCAGGCGAATGCCTTGCCGAACCACCCCGGTGGCAAGGGTCGCCCCGTCTCAATCCGCACCATGCCGCACCGAACGGCATGCGCGCGGGCGATGTCCGCTGTCCGGTCGTCGCTACCGTCGTCCAGGACGATGATTTCGTAATCGCCATATGCCTGCCGCGTCAAGGAATCGAGGCACGCGCCGATGGAGCGCGCTTCATTGCGCGCGGGCACGAGCACCGAGACGAATGGCGTAGCCATACCCTCGGATGCGAAGTCGGCCAGGTGCCGAAAGACACACGCATTATTGATCGTATTGGCGGTCACGATCAGGGCGATGATCAGACCGACGACTTCGAGCCAGAAGAGCACGATCATGGATCGGCCACGAGGCGGTCGCGGCGGAGCAGCCGGTCGAACCGGTCATTCACACCGGCGCGGCCCCGGAGAATCGTGCGATACCCCGCGAAGTCGTCCCGCGCAATGTCACGTCCTACCGCGTCCATGACCGCTGCGAGCGCCGCCGACAGATTGGCGGTCACGGACAAGACATCACGCGCGCATTCCGCGTCGAAGGTGATGACGTCACCAACGAGCAGGATGACTTCCGGGTGCTGCTCGCCGCGAAAGACCAACTCCCACGCGACGGGCAGGACGCCAACCGTCCGGCCGCCCGCAGTGGCGCGACGGACGATATGCGCCGCACCGGCATGGAGCGACAGCGGCCGGGCGCGCGCCGGGGTGATTTCGGCCTGCGGAAAGAGCCACAGCCACATCGGCTCGGCCTGCCGAAGCAGATCCGCCGCATAGGCGATGCTCCGCGCGACATCGCGTGCATCGGCCCGCTCGACACCGAAGCAGCCCGCCCATGCGAAGAATCCATAGCGTGTGAGTTGCGCGGCGTCCATCATCAGATACCGCCGCGCGCCGTAGTGGCGGGAAAGCAGGAGCGCGAGATAGCCATCCCACCACGACGGATGATTCGCAACAAGAATCAGCGGCAATTGTGCCGCACGCGGGTTGCCGGCCAACTCGCGCAGCCGCGCGCGGACGAACATGCGTTGCAGCGACGTGCGGACCAGCGTCCAGATCAGCAATTCACCCAACGGACTTTTGCGGGCGCGATAGTGTGGCACGAGCGAATATGGGCGGCGCGAAGGGTGCATCGTCATAGATGTTCGTACACCTGCTCCAAAAGTTCGAGTACAATGGATACAGAGCGGATCGTCTGATCCCAGTATAGGCACGAATCGGCGGGGGCGCATCACAGCATGCAGGTTGCGATTATTGGCGCGGGAATGGGTGGGCTGGCGGCGGCTATACGCATGGCGATCCGGGGCGCCTCCGTCACCATCTTTGAACAGGGTTCGCAACCGGGCGGCAAGATGAACCGGTGGACCCGCGACGGCTGGATATTCGATACCGGCCCGTCACTCCTGACGATGCCGTGGGTGCTGCGCGATCTCTTCGCGGATGCCGGTTGCGCGCTCGACGATCACCTGATGCTCGATCCGGTGGATCCGGTCTGTCGCTACCGCTTTGCCGATGGCGCGCACCTCGATGTGACGACCGATTCCGCGCGCATGGCCGCGAACATCGAGGCGCTCTCCCCCCGCGATGTCCCGGCATTCTCTCGCTTCCTCGCCTATTCAGGCGATCTCTATGCGACCGCAGCCGAACCATTCCTGCGCCATCCGATGCGCCCTGCGATGCTCTTGCGCGCGCGGAAAGACCTCTTCCGCTTCGGTTTCCGTCCGCGCGATCTGGCGAAAGTGGCATCGCCGCGGAGTGTCCACGGCACGGTGCAACGCTTTTTCCACGACCCGCGACTGCGGCAGGTTTTCGACCGCTACGCGACATACAACGGCTCATCCCCCTATCACGCGCCCGCCGCGTTCTGCCTCATCCCGTTCGTGGAATTCTCCACCGGCGCGTGGCATCCGCAGGGCGGGATGTATCGGATTTCTGAAGCGCTGACCGCACTCGCCGAACGCGTCGGCGTGACGCTGCACCTCGACGCGCCCGTCGCGGCGATCACGCACCGGCAGGGGAGAGCGACCGGCGTGCGCCTCACCTCCGGCGAAGAAATCGCCGCCGATGCCGTGATTTCGAACGTTGATGTCCTGACGACCTACGAGCGACTTCTCGACGTTGACGTTCCTGGCGTGTGGACAATGCGGGCCGCGCTGCGCAAGCGGGAACCGTCCTGTTCCGCCTTTCTCCTCCTGCTCGGCACGCGGCGCACCTTCCCTGAATTGCCGCACCATTCGATCTTTTTCAGTGAGGACTATCGTGCCGAGTTCACCGATATCCGCGCGCGGCGCATGCCGCCGACCGATCCAACGATCTACGTCTGCCGCGCAACCGCGACCGATCCGTCGGCGGCGCCGCCGGGTTGCGACAATCTCTTCGTGATGGTCAATGTGCCGTATCTCGACGGGCGGACGGACTGGCAGACACTCGCGCCGCACTATCGAACGCTCGTCCTGAACGCGCTTCGCCGGCGCGGGCTGGACATTGCGCCGCACATCGCCGTCGAAGCGATCTGGACACCGGAAACGATCACGCATGCATACGGCGCGCAACGCGGTGCGATCTACGGGTTCGCATCGAATGGCCTGGGAGCGGCGTTCCTCCGGCCACCGAACCAGTCACCGATCATGCGGGGCCTGTATTTCGCTGGTGGCAGCACGCATCCCGGCGGCGGCGTGCCATTGGCGCTGCTTTCCGGCAAGATTGCGGCGGATTTGGTACTCGATGGAGCAAAGGAGCGCGCTGCATGACCGTGCAAACGCCCGCGACACGCTGGCAGATGGCCGATGAACCGGCACAAATCCGCCTCGATGCCTACGGTGGCATCCTCCCAGCGGTCGCCGCGCTGCTTCATGGGCGCGGGATCGAGCCGGAGGAGGCGGCAGCATTTCTCGATGATCGCGCCCGCCCGCTGTCCGATCCTTTCCTGCTGGCGGGGATGGCCGAAGCGGTCACGCGGATTCGCGACGCCTATGCGCGGTCGGAAAAAATCTGCATCTATGGGGATTACGACGCGGACGGCCTGACGGCGCAGGCGTTGCTCGTCACCGCGTTCCGTGCCTGGAATTTCCCCGATCTGTGTACCTATACGCCGCACCGGGAACGCGAAGGTTACGGGCTTCATCACGACGCTCTTGCCGCACTCGCACGCGATGAGGTACGTGTGATTATCGCCGTTGATTGCGGGATCAGTAACTCCGCGGAGATCGCCCGGGTCCGCGATGCGGGCGTTGATGTGATCGTCGTTGATCACCATACCGTACCGGAGCGCGTCCCTGCGGCTGCGGCAGTAATCAACCCGCATCTGGTTGGAAGTGCCTATCCGTTTCGCGATCTTGCCGGGGTTGGCGTCGCCTACGCGCTCATTCGCGCGCTGGCTGTTTCAGGCACGCCATTCGCGCGGCCCGAACCTACCGTCCTGAACATCCTGCTCGCGTTTGTAGCAATCGGCACCGTCGCCGACGTCGTGCCGCTCGTGGGTGAGAACCGGCTGCTCGTGCAGGCGGGGCTGCGCGCACTCCGGCAGACGCGGCACCCCGGCCTGTTGGCGCTCTGCGAGCGTGCCGGGATCTCCGTGCCAACACTCGATGCCAGCCATATCAGTTACGGGATCGCGCCGCGCCTCAACGCGCCGGGCCGCGTGCGCGGCGTGGAAGACGCCTATCATCTGCTCGTGCCCGCGTCCGATGTCGAGGCACGCATGGCCGCCGTCGCACTGGACGAGGCGAACCGCACGCGCCAGGCCGAGACGCAGCGGGCGATTGCCGAAGCATTCGCGATGGTCGAGTCCGGCAGGCTGTATGAAACCGATCGCGTGCTCGTTCTTGGCGACGCTTCCTGGAGCATTGGCATCGTTGGGTTGGTCGCCGCGAAACTCGTCGAGCGCTACCACCGCCCGGCGCTCGTCTACGCGCGCGGCGAGAACGTCAGTCGCGGGAGCGCGCGCAGCATCGCCGCCTTCGATATGATCGCCGCGCTCGAACGGCACGCGCCGCTGATGCAGCACTATGGGGGCCATCCGCGCGCGGCGGGCTTCACGATTGCCAATACGAACATCGCCGCCCTTCATGCAGCCCTCCGCGATCACGCCGCGTCATTGTCGGATGAGGACTTCCTTCCGACGCTCCATCTCGATGGGCGACTCGATCATGCGGATGTCTCGCTCGCAGCATGCGCGGCGGTTGCCGCCCTCGCGCCGTTCGGTCACGGCAATGCGGAACCGCTCTTTCTCGTTCCGCGCGTGCGTGTCCTCGATGCGCGGCGGGTCGGGGCCGATGGCGCGCACCTCACCTTCACGATTGGCCTGGAGACGGGCGAGAACGTGCGCTGCATTGCCTTCGGTGCCGGATCACGCGAAGAGAGTCTCTCCCGATTACGGGAAGCAGACCTCGCCGCAACGCTCCAGCGCGATGTCTGGCGTGGCGATGAGCGGCTGCAACTGCGCGTCAAGGACTTCCGGGCTGCCGAGCAGTAAAAACCGTTTCAAAGCCGCCGAAGCGTCAGGAGATTGATTGCGTCACAGGTACGGCGTCGTTACGATAATCGCCGCCGGGGCAGCCATCTCATCACGATGGGCCATTCGTCCCGTTGCGTTTCGCGCATCATCGTTCCATAAGTGAACGAACGTGCCATGACCGGATGGTTGGCTGAGCACCGGAAAGAGAAATATCCTTCGATGCGGTACAATTGCGGCGTGTTCGTGCGCGCGATGCCGCTGACCGCACCGGTCGCCCATCCGCACCGGCCGCATGTCGTCCGTGAGAATCAGTCGAGGAGCCACCGTGTTTGTCTCGATGCAGCGACTGCGGGAAACGCGGGTGAGGGAGCAGGCCGAGAGAGCACGTTTCCCCTGGCTGATCATCAGCAGCGCCTTCGCACTCACCGTTGCCATCATCATCTTGAAGGAATCCGGCGCGAGCGACGCGAACACGGATTTCCTCTCCATGTCCATCCTGATCGCCGCGCTGGCCCTGGCAAGCACGCTGAATCGCCGCACCGGCCTGGTGGTGGCGCTCCTCGCCGGTATTATCGCGGCGATTGTTCCTGGCAGTACGTCCTTTACCCACACGCATCTCTGGGACGCCATCTTTCGCGTCTGTTTCCTCGTCGCGATGAGTATGAGTTTCTATCGCGTCATCGTCGTACTGCGGGACCGGGAAGATCATCTGCAACGTCAACTTGAGAACGTCCAGCGCCTGCAGGAAGCGGTGACGACCCTCCACGCACTGACCGTGCGCGCGCCGACCGATCGCGAATCAGCGTATCAGCAGATCGTGCGGGGAGCGCTCGTATTGGGACGAGGCGTAGAAAGTCACCTGCTGCTCCGTGATCCGCAGGGCGACCACTGGCTCCTCGCCTCCCAGTGGCCGCCGCCCCAGGATGGCGATACGAACCCGCACACCGTCACTCCACCGCTAGCGGGAATGGATACATATTTCCTATCGCCCGACCAGGACGGGCGCGAGGTAATCACCGTCCCACTCTCGGCGGGAGATCAAGGGGAAGGCGCTCTTCGCCTCGTCCGCGAAGCGCATACGCACGGCGGTCACGAGGATGCGCAACTCCTCGCCATCTACGCGCGTGACGCCACCCTCACGCTTGAGCACATCGCGCTACAGCAGCAACTCGAGCACTTCGCCGTGATGGGCGAACGCGGGAGAATCGCGCGCGAGTTGCACGACGGCCTGGTGCAATCGCTCGCGGGGATCGCCTTCCATTTGGAGTATTATCGCGATGCACTCGGCCCGGAGACGGCAACGGTGCGCGCCGGATTCGAGAGCATGGCGCGGGAAGTGAAAGGCGCGTTGCATGAAGCGCGCTCGATGATCCACGAACTTCGCAGTGAACCACGGCCGGAGAATCTCTGCGCCGCACTCAGCAACCTGATCGATCAAGTGACCGCGAAGACCGATTTGCCGATCACGGCGGACATCCCGCGTGTTGTGCCGCCGCTCTCCCGCGCACAGGCGAGCGCGCTCCTCCGGGTCGCGCAGGAGGCGCTGCAGAATATTGTCAAGCACGCCGCCGCCGATCACGCGTGCCTGCATCTCGCCATCGCGGACGATCGTGTCGTCCTGCGGATCGCCGACAATGGGTGTGGGTTCGCCTTCCCGCCCGCGGAGATCACCGATCACTCGGTCCATTTCGGGCTGATTGGGATGAACGAACGCGCCATCATGAATGGGGGTACGTTGCTCATTGAGAGCAGCGTGGGGAAGGGGACAACCGTGCAACTTGTCTTTCCCATCGCCAGTAAGGAGACGAGCGCATGACCATTCGTGTGCTGATCGCGGACGACCATCGCATCGTCCGGGAGGGACTGCGACTCGTCCTCAGTAGTTACGCCGACATCGCCGTCGTCGGTGAGGCGATTGATGGTCACGACGCGCTCGCGCAGGTCGCGGCACTGTCCCCCGATGTTGTCTTGCTCGACATCTTCATGCCGGTCCTCGATGGCATCGCCGCCGCCCGGCGCATGCAGGCCGAGCATCCGCACGTCCGTGTCGTCGTCCTGACGATGGACAACGACACAAACGACGTGCGTCGCCTGATTGAGGCGGACATTGCCGGCTTCGTGATGAAGGATGCGCCGTCGAGCGAGGTCGTGCGCGCGATCCGCGCTGCCGCTCGCGGGGAGATGATCCTCGATGAAGGCGTCACCCAGACGATTCTCTCCGACTACCACCGCGTGCGCCGAGGCGCCGGGGCGCCGGCAATGTTCGACCTGACCGAGCGTGAACGGCAGATCCTCTGCCGGCTGACGGTCGGCGAGAGCAATAAGGAAATCGCCCGTGCGCTCGACCTCGCGGAGAAGACCGTCCGCAACCATCTGCACAATATCTTCGGCAAGATGGCGGTCGCGGATCGCACGCAGGCAGTGATCCTGGCAATGCGCTGTGGTCTCTGCACGGATCAGTCGTCGGGGATCGTCGCGCGGCACGGCGATAATCGGTTTGATCGGCACGAGTGACATCGGTAAACCGACCTGCGTTATGGAGCCGCCGCAATGCGATGCAACACCTCAAAATCGCCCGGTCGCCCAATCACCGCCCACTGTCCATTTGCCGCGAGATGATCGAGTAGCGCAGCCTCCGCGCCATTGCTCTGCGCGCGATCGCCGAGGACATACTCGGCCCGATTGATGAGCGCCGGATCGTAATACTGATCACCGGGGAAGAAATAGATATACCGACGCATCGGCACACGGTCCGCGGCGAGGTTCGTGACCGAGAGTGGTGCATCGTTCGGAATGAGTTTGATCGCGGCATGCAAGGAATTAACGCGATTCGCGATGCGCGGGTTATGCCGGTTGTGAATCGCCTGACCAATGTGGTTCGGGCTGATCGTCGCTTGCTGAACAGCACTTAAGAGAAGAAGAACCACAACAAGTGCGGACGGCATAACGAGCACGGATGGCATATTGGTTGGTATCCTGCCCTTTCGGAGCGCGCGCAACCGTCGGAACATCTTGATGATGGGATGCGTGCCGTCGCTGATCGTTGTGACGGCAAGGATGGTCGCGATAAAGAGACCGGGGACGGCCAGCGCGGAGTACTGATGATAGATGTCACGCTGGTACGCGTACGCCGGGCCGGAGAGGATATTGAGGAAAATTGTTGGCGCGGCGATAATGAGGGCACGCGGTTGTAACAACGGCAGGAATGCCAATGGATAGAGGAGGCTGAGCAAATACCGACCCCGATCCGGCGTGAGGAGATGGTGAAACACGAACCATGGATGTGTCGTCATCGTCCGCGCGATTTCGAGCGCATTGCCACCGAGCCAATCATAATTTTGCAGATAGCCATACTGGGCGCCGCCAGCGATTGCCGGAACAATGATGAAGATCGCGAGCACCCAGTAGCACATCCCGAAGATGAGGGGGAGCCAGCTATAGAGCCATCTTCGATGCGTCAGCACGCCATGAAGGCCGAGAGCGGCGACGACGAGCGCGGTGTCATTCCGGTTCGTGATCGCCAGTAATAGCATCACCCAGAACCAAACCGTGTAATTCCGCGTCATGCACCAATACGCGAATAAGAGAAACGTAGACGCGAAGAGTCGCGGCGAAATCTCATACAGATTGACATTCTGGAGGGGCACGTAACTGAGGTACAGCAACCCAAGAAGAAGCGCCGGTAACCGACGCCCTTTCAGCAGATCCCGCGCAATCAGATAGACCGGGACCGCTCCAATAGCGGCGGCGATAGTCTGGAGCAGAAGGAGCGTCGTCGTTGCTGGCCTAATGGCATAGAACGGCAGCCAGATGAAATGGAAAAGAATCAAGTCATGGCCGAATTCGGATTTCGTGTACCCAAATCCGGATTGCTCCATGATGTGACCGTGTAGTGTGTTCCACAGAGGCTGTTCGTAGATCACCGGATCAAAGCCGAACCGGAGCGCGTGCAGTTGCCAAACGGAAACGGTAAGAATTACCAGCACATACAGCACGATCGCGGCAGCGAGGATAGACGGAGCGCCCTGCTCAACCATCGCCAACACGGGCGGCAATGACTGGCGCTCGGACCGCTTTCGACTCCCGGTACTTTCCTCTGTGACGATCGTTGCAACAGACTCGGTCACGATAGTCGCTTCCTTCTTGATGCCCCTAATCTTCTAGAATACAGAGAGCACCGTACGTTCAAAATAGGACAAATGGCCTATGGGTAATGAACGGCAGTTGTCGGACATTTATGGTTGAGGTATGCGTCATGTTGAGAGTCCACCGAATCTGCAATGAAGCGGCCCGGCATACACGTACTCGTCGGCTACATGTAAGGGGCCGTTACTGGTCGTGTGCCGTCGCACCAAGTGTTGCCGTTACCGTCCCGCGAGGTAACGACAGGGGTGATGACAGGTATCCTGGCGTAGGAAAGGAATGAGGATGCATCTGGCCGATCGCGAATCGAGTGCGACCGTGCCGTATTGGATTCGCCGTACGAGAGACCGCGTTAGCGTCAGTCTGGCAGGGCTGCGTATTGCGCTCGGCTGGCCCGCCGCAGCAATGCTCGTCTTCGGCTGCCTCATACTGCTTGGCGCGTATCAGATCGAGCGACCGTTCGCAGTCAAAGTGGGGGGTATCCATTCCACGCCGTTCGTCGAGAACTTTCACGCCCGTGAAACGGATCCCGAAGGAACGCACTACCGCTGGACACATGCGACATCGTTCCTGATTTTTAGCGGTGTGGGCGGTGGGCGATCGCGCGTTGTTACGCTCAATGTACGCACCGGCAGGCCCGCGAATGTGACAAAGCCTGTCACCGTCCTCGTTAACGGTGTCACGGTTGATCACCTCGTCGTCGGACCGGACTGGCACGCATTCCGGATCACGGTTCAGGGCGCGGCAACTGCCGGTCATGGTCTTGCCGTCGAGTTGCGGACGCCGGCGGAGAAACTCTCTGAAAGCGACCCGCGCGTCGTCGGCGTGCAGGTCAATGAGGTTCGCGTCGAAACCACCGGCAACGGTTGGACGATACCGGCGTGGGGCACCTTAGGGCAAGCGCTCCTTCTCATCACAACGCTCTACTTCATCGTCTTTTGGGCGCTCCGGGTCGCCATTCGTGTGCAGGCTCACCGTCAATCAATCGCGGCGCTCGGTGGCGCGATCGGTGGGGCGATCCTGGCGTGGCTTTTCATCGCGGAACGACCGTATATCGCCGCATACACGAGCGCGTTGCTTATCGTCCTCCTGTGCGCCTTCGCAGCGCTCCTCTTGCCGCGGCCGCTGATGTGGGCTGTGGAACGTTTCGGTCTGGCGATGACGGATAGCGAGGCTGTCGCCCTCTGCACGATCCTCGCGATCGGCATCTGTTTCAAGCTGGGTGGACTGTTTTATCCCGGTACGATCGTCAGCGACCTCGCCTGGCACAGCAAGTGGGAACGGACCTTGCTGCACGGCGATTTCGCGGCGCTCTACTTCCCATCAGAATTGTCGTCCGGCCCGAGCGTTTGGGGTGCGGGCATCCTTATTCCGAAATCGCCGCTCTATTATGTGTTCATGGCCCCGTTCACGCTTCTGCCCTTCACGGTTGAGACGACACTGAAACTCGTCGCGGGATTGCTCGAACTCACAATGATCTTCTTTCTCTACGCATTCCTGAAGCGGATTGGGCGGGGCACGGAGGGCGTCGTGGCTGCCCTGCTCTATACCGTCACACCGCTCTCGTATCTGATTCTGTCCTATGGCAGTTATCCGACAGTGTTTGCCCTCTTCCTCACCGTGCTCGCTTTTATGCTCGCGCTCGCTTCATGGGACCGACTCGGTCGTCCGGTACGGTTTGGGGGCTTTGTGCTCCTGTTGACACTCAGCGTGCTCGCCTATCCCGTGATTGCTGTCTTCAATGTCCTTGTCGTCATTGCGGTTGGCTGCTGGTATTGGCGGGATGCGGACACGCGCGCGGAGCGACGGCAGGCATTGTTGCTCCCGCTCGGTGCACTCATTGCCTCCGCGCTTGCCTTCGTCTTCTACTACGTACAGTATGTCGGGGTCACGGTGCAATCTGTACACACCCTTACGAGTGATACCGCAAAGGATCGCGGATACCTGAATGGAGGATTGCTCGGCGCTCCGCGGCATATCGCCACATGGGCCGTGAACAATATCCGCGTGGGGAACATGCTCGTCTTACTTGTGGTTGCAATCGCGGGTATGATGATCGTGCGCCGGGCATCTCCGCAAGAGGACGCGCGGCGGACGTGGCAATTCCTCTTTGTTTGGCTGCTCATTTTGCCGGTATTCACGCTCGTTGATGCGTACATTGATATGGTTCTCAAGCAGCTTTTCTACACGATGCTTCCTGTTGCGGCGTTCGGGAGCATCACGATCGTCTGGTTGTGGCGACGCGGGCGCGGGGGGCAAGTGATTGCCATCCTCTGTTGCACGGCCATTACGGCGCAAGCGTGGTTGCTCTGGTTCCATCGCATCGCCTACGGCGGTCACTCGGGGCCGACATGATGCGGGCGGTGATTCGATGACGAGCGATCGCGGTCGAGCCGGGTTCGTGGACAGACCGCCGCCGGAATCGGGCAGTCGCGGTTCGGTCTTCTTTCGCCATCGCGACCGACGATGGGAACGGCACGGGAAGACAGGCAACGTCTTCCATGTCACCGATGCAGCCGAACGACGATCTCCACTACTCCTCGTTACGTCTCTTATTCTGGCGGCGCTCCTGCTCGCTTTAGCGCTGCGGGGCATTCACTGGCACGAGACGTTCGAAGCGATTCGTCGCAGCCGACTCAATCTCATCCTGCTCTCAGCGCTCGCGCTTACGCTCTCGTACGTTGCGCGGGGGTTGCGATGGCAGACGCTCATCAGGGCGCAAACACCCCTCGCGACGCGCATGGCATTCTGGACAACGATGATCAGTTACCTCGCGAACAATATCCTGCCGGCGCGTGCGGGCGACGTGCTTCGCCCCATTGTGACCAGCCGTGTCGTCAAAACGAGCGTCAGCTTTGCGCTGGCAGCCGTCTTCCTCGAGCGCATCGCGGACATTCTCATGGTCGTTGCCATGAGCGTCGGCGCTTCTTTGTCGCTTGGGCCGATTCCCCTCTGGTTGCGCAACGTGACCCGAGGCTTTGCGGTGGCGGGGGTCGCGGGGGTCATTGGGCTCTTCATTGTCGTACGGATGGAGCGGAGCCTCGGCAATGTTGTTTTTCGTCTGCCAATTCCCGATGTCGCACGTTCAAAAATCAGTAGCATCGCGCAGCAATTTCTGATTGGGTTCCGCACCTTAAATCACCCACGCACTGCGTTTCGCTTTGTCGCGCTGACGGCGCTGATCTGGCTGTTGGATGTCGTCACGGGGATGGTCATCGCCTGGGCGATGCATCTCTCCGTATCGTGGGCTGAGATGACCCTGTTGCTCGTTGCACTCAGCCTCGCGAGCGCGCTCCCTTCAACACCAGGGAACATCGGGGTGTTTCCGTTTATCGCGATGAGTGTTCTCGTTCCATTTGGTCTCTCGCGTAGCATCGCGCTCGCGTACATCCTCGTCTTTCAAGTCGTGACGTACGTCGTGGAGAGTGCATGGGGAGGCATCGGCCTCTGGCGCATCACGGTCGCACTCGCGCGAGCCGCTGAGACGCGTGTTTCGCCCGCGAGCGGCGAGCCACGGAATGCAGCAGACGTATGGAGCGACGGCGCCATCGCCGACCCGACGTGATGCGGATTCAAACGGAAAAGATCGTACGAGGCATGAAGAGATAGGCAGTTCACGATGGGCAGGCATTGGAGTAATCGTCGTAATCGCTGGAATGCTCGCCGTCATCGTCGGTGAGAAGGCGGAAAAACATGGCGCGGCGACAACCAACACCGCCAAGTGACTATGACGCACTGTTCGCGCGCGACACCGGGTCGTATCCGGCGTTGGGCAGGCAGATTCTCGCATCGCGTCGCCTATGCCCGATGGCGGTCATCAGTCTCGTCAGTGGCATTCTTACCTGGATCGCAATCCCGGTAATCGGCGCGGTTGTCGCGATCATGTTAGGGCATGGAGCACGCCGACTCATCCGCCGTTCGGGTGGGGAATTGTTGGGCGACGGGATGGCCGTGGCTGGGATCGTCCTCGGCTATGCACAACTTTTCATCATTGTGCTGCTTATCGGGGCAGCCCATCTGCCACCATCAATCGGCTAAGACGTGTCGTCACAGTGGGCGCTGCAATTGGTGCGTAGGGGCGATGCTTGAATCGCCCTCTCGCGGTGGCAGAATGTGCTGACAGCGGCACGAATGCTCCGGGGAGGGC
>JBPCPB010000211.1:0-3303 GCA_050999735.1 Thermomicrobiales bacterium
TGCTGCACTACCGCGTGCCTCCCGCTGCGTGGCGACCGCCGAAGAAGTGGGGAAGACGGACGAAAGCGGAGGAGGCGCTCATTGCGCGGTGGATAGCATGACCACTGTTCCGCATACACCTACCGGAGAAGCATTTCCCAATCTTTGATGCACTTTGCGTCCTTTGCGCCTTTGCGGTTCAATCGTTTTCATCTCACGGAGGGCGTATGCGGCTGGCGTTGTTGGGGTATTACCACGAGACGAATACGTTTTCGGCGACGCCGACGGATTACGCGCAGTTCGAGGCAAGCGGCATCCTGCGCGGCGAGGAGTTGGTGCGCGAGCACGGGGAAGGGCAGTCGAGCGTCTCCGGCTACCTCAACGTCGGGCGGGAGCCGGGCGTTGAAGTTGTACCGCTCTATTTCGCGAATACCGGGCCGCTCGGAACGATCACGGCGGACGCCTTCGCGCGGATCAGCGCGGAGTGCCTGCACCTGTTGGAAGCGAACGGACCGTGGGATGGCATCCTGCTCGTGCTGCATGGCGCGGCGGTCTCCGAGGATTACCACGACGCGGACGGCGAGTTCACCGCCCGCGTCCGTACGCTCGTCGGGCCGGAGATGCCGATCGGCGTTGCGTTGGACTTGCACGGAAACATCACCGCGCGGCTCGTGGAGAACGCGACCGTAACCGTGCTCTACCGCACGAACCCGCATCTCGACGCCCGTATCCGGGCGCGCGAATGCGGCGCGATCATCGTGCGGGCGGTGCGCGGCGAGGTGCGGCCCGTGCAGGCAATCGAGACGCCGCCGCTCGTCGTCAATATCGTCAAACAGTTCACGGGCACGGAGCCGATGCAGGGGATGATGGAAGATGTCGAGGCGGTCATCCGGCTGCCCGGTATGCTTTCGGCGAGCGGCGTGATGGGCTTCCCGTACGCTGATGTACCGGAGATGGGCATGTCGTTCATCGCCGTGCATGATGGCGATCTCGCCGCCGCGCGGGAAGCGGCGCAGTGGATGGCGCGACGCGCCTGGGAGCGACGGGCGGAGTTCATCGGCGACACGCCGTCGCCGGAGGACGCGCTACGTCACGCGATGGCCGCGCCGAAGGGGCCGGTCGTGTTGATGGATGTCGGCGACAACATCGGCGGTGGCAGCGCGGCGGATTCGACGGTGCTGCTCGAAGCGGCGCAGCGGCTCGGTGTGCGGCGGTATCTCCAGACGCTTTTCGATCCCGAAGCGGTTGCGGCCTGCGTCGCGGCGGGCGTCGGTGCGACGGTGACAATGGCGGTTGGCGGGAAGACGGACACGATGCATGGCAGGCCTATCACCGTCACCGGCCGGGTGCGGACGATCTTCGAAGGCACATGGGAGGATCCGCGCCCGACGCACGGCGGGTGGCGCTTCTTCGATGGCGGCACGACGGTCGTCCTCGAAACGACGGACGATCATACGCTGGTGCTGACGAGCCTGCGCGTCGGTAACACGAGTATCGAGCAGATGTACGCGGTCGGTGTCTGGCCAGAGCGGTATCAGGTCATCGTCGCGAAGGGCGTGATGTCGCCCCTCGCGGCCTACGCGCCGATTGCCGCCGAGATCGCCATGGTCAACACGCCGGGCGTTACCTCCTCCGATCTCTCGACCTTCACGTACCACCGTCGCCGCCACCCGCTCTACCCTTTCGAGATGGACGCAACGTACGAAGCAACGAGCAATGAGTAGACCTTGCGACGTGGTAGCGTGGGCTTCAGCCTGCGTCCCTGTCTCGCACAACGCAGGCTGAAGCCTACGCTACTGGGACGTTGAGCGTATGCGTGTGAAATGTTGTGAGGGAGCGTGGGATGCCTGACTCGGTGAACTACATCAGCACACTTCCTGCGGCGGCGGACCTCGTGATTATTGGTGGCGGGATTGTCGGGGCGGCGACGGCGTTTTTCGCGGCGCGGGCGGGGCTGCGGCCGCTGCTACTCGAACAGCGTCCGGCGCTCTGCACGCTGACGACCGCAGCGGCGACGGGCGGTTTTCGACTCCAATTCGACAATGAGGAAGAGTTAACACTGATCCGAGAATCGGTTGCGCTCTTCCTCGACTTTGCCGTAATCACCGGGCAAACCGTCTATGACCCGATGATCCGGCAACAGGGCTATCTCTGGCTTGCCACTGAGCCGGAGACCGTTATCCGCCAGCGCGATCTCGTTGCGATGCAGCATGGCTGGGGACAGGGTGACATCGAATTGCTCGATGGCAGCGAAGTACGTTACCGCTTTCCGTACGTCGCGGAGAACGTCGTGCAGGCGCGGTTCCGGCAGGGGGATGGTTTTCTTGATCCGAAGCGGATCACGATGGGCTTCGCGGTGGGATCGGGTGTGCCCGTTGCCGTCAACTGTGGCGTGACGGGTTTCCGCGTCGGCAGCGGTCGGCTGACGGCGGTAGAGACGGACGCCGGGGTGGTTCAGACGGATACGGCGGTGGTTGCCTGCGGGCCGCTCTCCGGCTTGCTGGCGGAAACCGCCGAGGTGCGGCTGCCAATCGCGGCTGTTCGGCGACAGAAAGTGATCTTTCCCGACCTGCCCGATGTACCGCCGGACGCGCCGATGACGAGTGATGAGGAGACGGGCGTGCATTGGCGGCCCGCCTTGCGCGGCGCGTACCTGCTCTTCACGGACCCAACGACACCGCCGACCGCGCCCGTCGAAGACGTGCCGACCGACCGCCGCTTCGCCTTCCAATTGCTCGACCCGGCCAGCCCGGTCGCCGCCGCGCGGACGGCTCCCTTCTGGCGGTCGGTCTGGGAGCGCAACAGCGCGCCCTGGCTCATTCAGGCGGGCCAGTACACGATGACGCCGGATCATCGCCCGCTCGTTGGCCCGACCGCAGTAGATGGCCTCTGGGTGAACACTGGCTACAGCGGCCACGGCGTGATGGGCAGTCCGGCCGGTAGCCGTCTGCTCATTGATCTTCTCTCCGGCACGATAGCACCCGACACCAATCCGTTCCGCCTCGACCGCCCCTTCACGGAGCGCGCGATTGCGACGCTTTGATGATCGTTCGGGCGTATGCAGGCAGATGCGTTTTTCATCGTGGTAGCAGGCTTTCCAGTCTGCCGTTTGGCACTGGAGGCAGGCTGGAAAGCCTGCTACCACCGATTCCTTATGATTGCGCTTGCTCGGCTTGTTCGGCCTGCTCACCAGTGGCGGACGGTATTTCCGTTTCGCGCGTTTTACCGAGTTTGCCTTCCGATACGAGGGTTGCCAGCACTTCCATCACGACCCGGCCGCCAAGCAGCGCGGTGATGTCCGCGACATCATAGGGCGGCGAGACC
>JBPCPB010000072.1:0-12003 GCA_050999735.1 Thermomicrobiales bacterium
GAGGATCGGGTAGACTGAGCCATGACGGGAACCTCCTGAATGATTGGCGTGAGCACCTAATCACCTTCAGGATACGTTCCCGTTCTTCTTTCCTCCACCTGTAGCGCACCTATCTGAACCAACACAGCGCGGAGCCGCGACGTCTCGGGCAACGCCCTTGGCCTCGTCTACCGATTCCACCTTTCTCAGAGCGCAGGCAGAACCTCCGCGAGACAGCGTTCGAGCTGACCGCGCTGATCGGGCGAGACGAAACGCAGGATCGGTGTCGTGCACCCCGCATCGAGAAAGACAGCAATCTTCTCCGCCACCGCGGCGGGCGATCCGAACGCCAGCCAGGACTCCAGTTTGTCTTCCGAAATGGCCCCCGCGCCGTAGTAGTGGTTGAGGAACGCGACGGCTTCCCGTCGCGCACACTGCGCATCGTCATTGATGTTCACCATGAGATGCAACTATGCATCTGTGACTGCATCCTCACGCCCGTATTCGGCGGCATACGCGCGAATCTGCGCCCACCGCTCCTCGAAGATCGCAGGCGGCGTCCCGTCGGTCTGCCAGCCGTCCGCGAGGCGGGCGATGCGACGCAGCGCTCGTTCGATCACCGCCGGGTCGGCATCGTCGGCCGGGTTGACCGCGATGGTGATGGGAATACGCGCTTGCACCGGCTTGGGTGTCAGTTGCACATCCTCGAAGTCGTAGTAGCGGCCGTGGAACGTGACCGGATCGGGGCCCCAGAAGCGGCGCAGCAGCTCGATCCCTTCCTCGACTCGTCCGACGCGCTCCGTTGATTTCACGTCCATCGCGCGTAGTTCGGCCGCGAAGAGCGGCCCGGCGCTCGTCGCACCGCCATTGCACACCGCAAGCGTCGTCCGTCCACCGGAGAGGACATCCAGGCTCGCCCATTGGAGCGCGAAGACCATCGGGTGTCGGAGCGGGAAACTCGCCAGGCAGACTGGCCCCAAGCGTACCTGGGTCGTCCGCGCCGCCACGGCGGAGAGCAGGACGATCGCCTCAAGGCGCGGCTTCGAGAGGAAGTTGTCCCCGACCCAGACGGAATGGAACTGCCCGGAGCGGTCCGCTTCCTCCGCCGTTTCCAGTAGGAGTCCCGGTGGCATGCCGAAGAGCACCGCGCGATTGGGCAAGCTCAAACCGAACCGTACTGGCTGCGCCTTGTCTGTCATCGCGCCTCCCTTTTCAGCCCAGATAGTCGAGAATCATGTGCGTGAGGACGTTCGCCTCGGTCTCGACGGCGGCGATCGGTACGAAGTCCGTCCCGGTCAGTCGCGTGTCGCCGCTCGCGCCGTACATCACCGTTGGTACGCCGAGCGCACACGGGCCACGCACGGCGACATTCGCCGCTTGCAGCATACGCACGCCCGGATCGTCCGGTGGGACGAGCGCGGGCAGCATCATCACGCCGCGCATCACGGTCACGCGGTACGGGGCGAGATCGCCGATCACGGCGCGCACCTCATCGGTCGCCGCGTCGGGATCGTCGCCCGGCAGGAGTCGGCGATCAACCGCGAGGAAAGCGTCCGAGGGCAGCGTGTGCGGGGCGACCGGCTCGTAGCGGACTTTGTAGACGATCGCGTGTCGGCCGCCAAGGAGTGGGTGCCGGTCCGGCCACGTCAATCGCTTCAGGCGCTCGATGACTGTGTGTGCGCCGTCAAGTGCGCTCAACCCTTCGTTGGGCACGCTGGAGTGCGTCGCCACACCCTGAACATGCACGTCGACGTCCACCCATCCGCGGTTGCCGAGCGAAAGCGCCAACCCCGTGCCGATCTGGACGATGCCGAACGTCGGAATCTCCGGAATCGAAGCGAGGATCGCCTCCGAACAGGCGTGGCTGCTGCGTCCTTCGTTGTTGATCGCCCAGTAGAGTCGTCCCCGCAGCGTAACATCCTGTTCCCGCAGCAGTTTGAGCACCGCGAGCATCACCGCCTGGTGCGCCTTGTTCTGACTCACGCCCTGACCGAAGACGGCCGGTTCGTCGTGCCCCCAATCGCGGGCGTTCCCCACCTTGCCGGAGAACGGGTCGTCCATCAGGTTGTTGTGCTGCGCGGCACGTCGAGGAGATCGTAGATACCGAGCGACACGAGTTCCGGACGCACGATGTCCTGCACGTAGTGCATCAGTTTCGGGTCGTCCGGCTCCATCAGTGTCTCGAAACCGAGCGGCACGCCAGTCGGAACGTGGGCGAGGCGGCTCAGTGTTTCGACGAGATACCGACGATCCAAGGGTCCGAGTATACCGTCTCGAAGAGGTGCTTCAGGCATTCGTCACCTATCGTATGGAAGTCTCAATCGGCGATTGAGACATCACCCTTCGCCCTTTCCTGCACGGGAGCAAGTGCAGTCAAATCCGTCGCCGATACTGCCCGGTTGTGCGAAACATGAAACCGCATACCACGCCGTGCAGCGATACCGTGTTTTTCCGGTGATCCTATGATATGCTCAGAGTAACGGACAAGAACGAATCATACAAGCATCCTCGTTGATGCGCAGATCATGGCTTTGTCATTGGAGATGTATTCCAATGTTCGGTCGTAGTGGCAGCATCGTTAGGAGGCATCCGATGGGAGATGAGGCGAACGTAGCTATGCTCTATCGTGCGGCGTTGTCCGGACGAATCAGCCGCCGCGACATGCTGCGCCGGGCCACGGCGCTTGGCATCTCCGCGTCGGGCATCGCGGCATTGCTCGCGGCCTGTGGCGGCGGGTCGAGTGCCACCACTACGCCATCCGCGAACACAACGGGCACGGGGACAATAGCCGCGACCACGGCGAGCGGCACAGCGGGCGCGAAGGCAGCCGGTAAGCCCGGCGGCGAGATCACCTTCGGCCTGAACCTGGAGCCGGATAATCTCGATTCCGCTGTGACGCCGTTCGCCGTCTCCCATACGGTGATGATGAACATTTACGATCCACTCGTCTGGCGCGGTAAGGACGGCAAGTTCTACCCCGGTCTTGCGGAGCGCTGGGAAACCAGTCCTGACGGGATGACGTACACCTTCTACCTGCGGAAGGGCGTCAAGTTCCATGACGGCACGCCCTTCACCGCCGACGCGGTGAAGTTCCAGTTCGATCGCACGGCCGACCCCGCCACCAAATCCGGCTTCGCTGCAAACCTGCTCGGGCCCTACGACCACACCGATATTGTGGACGACTCTACCGCGAAGGTCGTCTTCAAGGCCCCGTACGCCCCCTTCCTGGACGGCGCCAGCCAGGCGTTTCTCGGCATCTGCTCGCCGACAGCGGTCAAGAAGGACCCAAAGGCGTATCTGCGCAATCCGGTCGGCACGGGCTTCATGAAGTTCGCGGAGTGGGTAGAAAAGGATCATATCACCCTTGTGCGCAACCCGGACTACAATTGGGCGCCGCCGTTCTTCGATCACACCGGTGCAGCGTATCTCGACAAGATGACGATCCGCTTTTATCCCGATGACCCGACGCGGCTCGCCACGCTGGAATCCGGCGACGTGCAGATGATCCAGATCGTACCGACAAGCGACGTGAAGCGCGTTCAGGGCGACAGCAAGTACCACGTCGATCTGCTCTACAACCCCGGCGTACCAACCATCCTGCAGATGAACACGACAAAGCCGCCGCTCGATGACCCGGTGGTCCGCCAGGCCTTCATCACGGCGCTCGACCGTAAGACGCTGATTGACACGGGTACCTTCGGCACGGGGCAGATCGCGTTCGGGCCGCTCGATCAGGCGACGCCCGATTACTCGAAGGCCGTGGAGTCCTATTATCCGTTCGACTTGGAGAAGGCGAAGGGGATGCTCCAGCAGACGGGTTGGGCGCCGGGATCGGACGGTATTCGGGCGAAGAATGGGCAGAAGCTGAGCGTCAGTTGGATTGTCTCGGCCTCCTCCGCGGCGTACGACGAACTGATGCAGGCGCAACTGCACAGCCTCGGCGTGGACGTGCAGTTGAGTCGGCAGACCACCGCCGCTGAGTTCGATGCGATGGTCAAGGGTAACGCCCACATGGGCCTCGTCGGCTGGGTGAGCAGCGACCCGGTGATCCTCACCAACATGTTCCACAGCAAGAACGCCGCGAGCGGATACGCATGGTCCAAGTTCAAGAGTCCGGAATTGGACGGCCTCCTGGACAGCGGCGAACGGACGGTGGACGATGCGAAGCGGGCGGACATCTACGCGCAGGCCCAGAAGATGATTATGGACAACGCCCTGTGCGTGCCGCTCTTCGCCTCAGCGAACACCTATGCCTATCAGAGCAAATACAAGGGTATCAAGGAGGATTTCCGCAACTATGCCTGGCTCTACGATGCGTCTGTCAGCTAACGCACGTCGCCAGCGGAAGGCATTGAGCGGATGACGCGATATATTACGAGCCGTGTGCTCTCGACCATCCCGGTTCTCCTGATTGTCTCTGTGCTCGTCTTCTTCATGATCCATCTCGTCCCCGGTGACCCGGTGCAGATCATGCTGGGCGAGTCCGGGGCATCCGCGCAGCAGATTGCCAGTATCCGCGCACAACTCGGCCTCGACAGGCCGCTGCCCGTGCAGTATGGCCAGTTCGTCAAGCAAGTCATGACTGGGCAGGTGCGCTCGATTCGCACCCAGCAACCCGTCGTGCAGGAGTTCTGGCATCTCTTTCCCAACACCCTGCAATTGACGATCGCCTCTCTGGTGCTGGCGGCCGTCTTTGGGATCGTTCTCGGCATTGTCGCGGCGACACACCAACATACGTGGATTGATACCGTCGCGATGGCTGGGAGTTTTCTCGGCGTCTCGATGCCGAATTTCTGGCTGGCGCTCATCCTCATCTACTTCTTCGCCGTTCGGCTCGGCTGGCTTCCTGCCACTGGCGCAGGCACTCCCCAGCAGTTGATCCTTCCATCCATCGTGCTCGCGCTCCAGCAAATTGCGCTGATCGCCCGGCTGGTGCGCGCCCACATGATTGAGGTGCTCCAGGAGGAATACATCAAGACCGCTCGTGCCAAAGGATTGCGCGAGCGGTCGGTGCTCTGGGGGCACGCGTTGCGCAATGCCTCCCTTTCGGTCATCACGCTCCTTGGCCTCAACTTCGGGTATCTCCTGAGCGGGACGGTGATCATCGAGACGGTCTTCGCTCGCCCCGGCATTGGGCGGTACATCGTGGACGGCATCCTCCAAAAGGACTTCCCGCTCGTGCAGGCGGCCGTTCTCATGACTGCAACGATCTATCTCCTCGTCAACCTGCTTACCGACCTGTCGTACGCACTGATTGATCCGCGTATCTCACACTAGGGAGAGCGAACATGGCGCAACGGACGGTTGGACAGCGAGCTGCACCCGTGCGAGTGGCGGAGTCCGATCTAGCACAGGGGGGAATGGCACGCCGGGTACGACGCGCGGTCGTCCTTCGGCGACTGCTGCGGCATCATGGGGCGGTGGCTGGAGGTGTTGTCCTGGCGCTTCTCATGCTGATCGCGCTGCTCGCCCCGTTGCTCGCCCCGTATGATCCAATCGCGGTCTCACGGACCACGCTGAAGCCTCCAAGCGCGCAGCATCTGATGGGAACGGACAACATTGGGCGCGACATCCTCAGCCGCGTCATCTATGGGACGCGGATCTCACTCTGGATGGGGTTTATCGCCGTCGGCATTGCCGCCGTTTTCGGTACCGCGATCGGCGTGGTTGCCGGGACGTACGGCAAGGCGATTGACACTATCCTCATGCGGTTTATTGATGCGCTGATGGCCTTCCCCGGCATCTTGCTCGCGCTCACCATCGCGGCTGTGCTCGGCCCCGGCATCGTCAACGCGATGGTGGCGGTCGGGATTGCGTCCATTCCGACCTTCGCGCGCCTCGTCCGCTCGTCCGTGTTGCAGGTTAAGCAGACGCCGTATATCGAGGCAGCGCGGGCGATCGGCTGTGCGGATGGGCAACTGATCCGGCGGCACATCCTGCCCAACGTGCTCACGCCAGTGCTCGTACTCGGCACGCTCGGCATCGCTGGCGCGATCCTCGTTGGTGCGTCACTCAGTTTCCTCGGCCTCGGCGCCCAACCACCGACGGCTGAGTGGGGAGCGATGCTCAGTCAGGGGCGACAGTTCATGCGCACGGCGTGGTGGATCATGGCCTTCCCCGGCCTGGCGATCACGATCACGGTGATGGCGGCGAATCTCGTCGGCGACGGCTTGCGCGATGCGCTCGATCCGCGGTTGAAGTACTAATCGGAAGGGAGTTACGTATGCGGGCAACGATTCGAGAGACCGAGATTTACTTTGACGTGGATGGCGCCGGACTCGTGCCGGATGGCCCGCGCATGCGAGAGCGCCCGGCCGCGTTCCTTGTCCATGGTGGGCCGGGAGGCGATCACAGCGGCTTCAAAGGCTCCATGCACCCGCTCACCGACCGGATGCAACTCGTCTATTTCGACCACCGCGGCCAGGGCCGATCCGCGCGCGGCCCGCGCGAGACGTATACGCTGGATAACAACGTTGAGGACATGGAAGCGCTCCGGCAATACCTCGGTTTGGACAAGATCGTCGTCATTGGTCAGTCCTACGGCGGCTTTGTCGCGCTCTCGTACGCAACCCGCTACCCGCAGAACGTTTCTCATCTCATCGCGGTTGTTACCGCGCCCAATTACGGGTTCCTCGCGCGCGCGCGGCAGATCCTTGCGGAGCGTGGGACGGATGAGCAGAAGCAGGTCGCGGAGAAGTTGTGGGCGGGAACGTTCGAGAGTGAGGAAGAGTTGCGCGAGTATTTCGATGTGATGGGGCCGATGTACGCGCGGAAGTTCGACGCCGAGAAGGCGAAGGAGCGGCGCGGCAGGCAGATCGTCTCGGCGGACGCGATTAACGAAGGCTTTGGTGGCTTTCTGCGCACGTACGACGTGACCGATCAGTTGGAGAAGATCACCTGTCCCACCCTCGTCATCGCGGGGCGGCACGATTGGATTTGCCCACCAGAGTGGTCGGAGTTGATCGCCAGCAAGATTCCCCAGGCGGACCTGCGCATCTTCGAGGAGAGTGGCCACTCGGTTTCGGGCGATGAACCGCAAGCCTTCCTCGATGCGATTCGCGGCTTCCTGGTCTACAACACGGCGCGCGAGTGACGACCGACAAGCGGAGGGCATGATGCCACGAACGCAAGGAGCAGGCGATGCCACACTATGAGACGATCGTTCCCTACGACGCGGAAAGCCGCGCGGCCTGGCAGGAGCTCGATTTCCCCGTCGCGGAATACGAGGAGCGAATTGCCCGCGTGCGTGCCCTGATGCGGCGCGACGGGCTGGATGCTGTCCTCGCCTTCGGCAGCGGTGTCAACGCCGCGAATGTCCGCTACCTCTCGGGGTACGAGCCGTCGTACGGCGATAATGTCGTCGTCGTGCCGCTCGATGGAGAGCCGATGTTGAGCACGAACTGGGTTATGCATGGCGAGCCGATGCACACTTCGATCTGGATGACGTGGCTGAGGGATGTGCGGCCCGGCGAACGGGCGGGCATGGCCCGTAATCCGGTCGCGACGGTGGAGCGGCAGGTGGCGGAGCGGCTGCACGAGAGTAACCTTCTGGACGGGAGGATCGGGCTTGCCGGTCTCGATGCCGCCTCCGCTGCGTTCATCGAGCATCTCAAGGAACAAATCCCGGATGCCGAATGGGTGCCCGCAGACGGATTGCTGCTCGAAATGCGCACGATCAAGAGCCCGGCGGAAATCGCCGTCATGCGCGAGGCGGCGCGGATCTCCGGCGAGATGAACCGCGTCGCGGTCGAGCATTGCCGCCCCGGCGTCACCGAGTGGGCCGTGGCGGGCGAGGCGCACCGCGTCTGCTTCGCGCGGGGTGGGGAACTCTCGTTCCAGAGTGCGGTCACGGCCGGGCCGCGCGCCGGGTTGAAACATTGCGCGCCGACGAGCCGCCCGATGGAAGCGGGCGATATGGTCTTCATTGACATGGCGGCGCGCTTCAAGGGCTACTATGCCGACGTCTCGCGCTGCACCGTCGTCGGGACGCCGAACGCCGAGCAACGGAAGATGCTCGATACATCGTACGAGATGTTCCAGGCGGTCGTCGCGGCGATCAAGCCCGGCGTCTATGTGCCCGATCTGCATGCGATCGCCAACGGCATCGCGCGCACGGCCGGGTATGGACCGGAGATCATGCCGAAGGGGTTCGGACACGGTCTCGGGACGTCGCTCTTCGAACGGCCGGACGTGCGGGGCGTCAGTGAGACGATCCTGCAAGCGGGTATGATCTTCGCTCTCGAACCGATGCTGATCCGGCAGGGCTTCGGCACGGCGGTCGTCGAGGAGACCGTGCTCGTCACGGAGGGTGGCTGCGAACTGATGTCCGGCTCTCCGCTCGTCACATGGTGAGACAAGCGATGGACGATCCGCTCCTCCCGGCGATCCGCGCCGCTGCCGCTGCGACCCGCGAGACGATTGTGCGCGATCTGCACGCATTGGTGCGCATCCCGAGTTACAGCCCCATCGCCGGTGGCCCCGGCGAGGGGGCGGCGCAGGAGTCTCTGGCTCCCGCCTACGCGGGTCTGGGGTGCCAGATCACGCGATGGGAGCCGGATGTCGTCACACTCCACGCGCGGTTTCCGACGATGCGGCCATCGGTGCGGGCGACGGACTTCTCCGGTCGCCCGAATCTCGTTGCCCTTCTGCCGGGTGCGGAGCCGGACCCGGACGACCGCACGGCGGGGATCATCCTCAACAGCCATGCGGACACGGTGCCGCCCGGCCCGGCAGAGGCATGGCCGTATCCGCCGCTGGACGCCATCGTCGCGGACGGGCGTATCCACGGGCTGGGCGCGGCGGACGCGAAAGGGTGCCTCGTGACCTTTCTCGGCGCGCTGCGCATCCTCGATGCCGCCCGTATCCGCTTGCGCCATAGCGTGATGGTGCAGTCGGTCGTGGACGAGGAGATGGGCGGCGCGGGCGCGCTCGCGTGCGTCGAGCGCGGCTATCGCGCCCCGGTCGCACTCGTGGGCGAGCCGACCGACCTCCGGGTCTGCCCGGCCTCGCGTGGCTCGTATACCTTCATAATGACGGTGGTTGGCAAGAAATCACACCCCGGCTCGCCGTGGCGGGGCGTCAACGCGGTGGACAAGGCGCTTCTCTGCATCGAGGCGCTGCGCGCGATGCAACAACGGCTCGACCGCGAGCGGATGCATCCCTTCTGGGCGCCGCTGCCGCTTGGCCATGTCTGGAACCTGATGGCGATCAACACGGGTCCGAACGCGCGGGCCATCCCCGATGCATGCACCGTCACAGTCGGCGCGGGCGCCGTTGCTGGTGAAGACGCCGACATCATCCGCGCCTTCGTCAAGGAGGCGCTGGCGGGCGCCGTGGTCGCTGATTCTTGGCTGGCGGAGCATCCGCCGGAAGTCGTCTGGACGGGCTTGCAGATGGACGCGACCGCGACGGATCCCGATCATCCCGCCATCGCGCAGATGATCGCGGCGGGAAACTCCCTCGGTTTCGAGACGGGGACGCCTGCTGCCTTCTCCGCCGCGACGGACGGCCGCCACCTGACGAACTTCGGCGGCGTGCCGTGCATCAACTTTGGTCCCGGCGACATCGGACTCTGCCACGGCCCACGCGAGTCGCTCCCCGTGGACGAATTGATCGCCGGGGCGACCTGGGTCGCGCTCTTCCTCGCCCGTTCACTCGGCGTCGCACCGTAAACCGGTTCACCGCGAGTAGCGTTGTGTCCAGAGACCGGAGAGGGGTTCGACGCCCTTCTCCGTCACGAGCACGGTCTCCTCAACGACGGCAGTGCCGAGACCTTCGACGACGAACATCGGCTCGAACGCGAAGATCATCCCCGGTTCGAGCACATCGGTGGTCTCATGGCGGCGGAGGTTCGGTCGCTCGAAGAGGAGGCAGCCAAGCCCGTGCCCGAAGCCGTACTCCATGTGCGCGTCTTCGTAGCCGAGTTGATGCCCGATGCGGATGCCCTCGTCCTGCCATGCGGCAATCGGCTGGCCAGGCTTGCCGATTGCCATCAACTCCTTATAGAGGATCTCACCGGCCGCGAGGAGTTGTCTTCCCTCTTTGGTCGGCTCGCCCACGGCGACGCATCGCGACACATCGGCGTAATAGCCGTCGAGTTTGGCGCCCATATCAATGAAGACGAGGTCGCCCTCCTGCATCGCGCGCCAGGTCGGCGTGACATGTTTGACGCCCGCATGCATCGGTCCTGCCGAGACGGCAGTATTGAAGGCCAGGCCCTCCGCGCCCGCCGCGAAGAGCGTGCCATGACCGATACCAAGCGCGGCCTGCTCGGTGACGCCCGGCACGCATGCGGCGGCGGTCGCGGCGATTCCGGCCCCGCTGATCTCTGCGGCGCGGCGCATCGTGGCGATCTCGCGCGGCGATTTGATCCGCCGCAGCCCAAGGAGATTCGCGTCCACGTTCTCGAACTCCGCGCCATCAAGGAGCCGCGACAGGGCGGTCACGATCCGGTACGGGATGACCGAGTATCCGGCGATGCCGATGCGCTTCGGTGCCGCGCCACCCGTCGTGCGGACGAAATCGGCGACATCCTCGATCAGCGAGGTGTCGCGGCCCACATGGGCGCGGGTATCCTTGAAGATGCTCGTGTAGATCTCCGCGTGCATCGGCTCATCGTGCAGGATGCCGTTCGTCGCGAGCATCGGTTCGGCGTCCGGCGCGAGCACGACGAAGGTGTCGCCGCGCGTCGAGATGAATCCGGAGAGCCAGCGCGTGTGCCCCGGATCGGCGCTATTCCCGTAGACAATCAGATGCGTCAGCCCCGCGCTTTCCATCGCGGCGCGCGTCCGCGCCAGCCGCGTGTCATACTCCGCGAGCGGAAAATGAGGCGCCATGTAGCGCTGGCGCGCTTCCCAATCCCATGGAACGACCGAGCGCGCGCGTGGCATGGCCTCTCCTCCTCCTGCTGGTTGGGGCCCATCATGTCGGCCCCGCCGCCCATCATGTCTTCGTCATCGAGATGTACTTGAACCACGGTATCTCACCGAGGATGGGGCGATGATACACCCCCTGCACATACGGCTTGAAGATATAGAAGGTCTGATTGTTGTACAGTGGCACATGCGCGGCATCGTTGACGAGAATCACTTCCGCCTTCTCGTACTCCTTCGTCCGTGCGGCGGTGTCGGTATTCTTCGCCGCGTTGGCGACGATCGTGTCGAACTGCGAGTTCTTCCAGTGGGAGTGCCAGTAGTCGGTGTCCGAGGAGAAGAGGAAGTTGTGCCAGTTGAAGGGGTCGCCGTAGTCCGATCCCCAGGCATTGATGAACGCGTTGAACGCTTGCGTCTTCGTGGAGAGGCGCCACGCCGCGTATGCCTTCGGCTCGAGCACCTGGACCTGCGAGGAGATGCCGAGGTTCTTCTTCCACTGATCCTGGACGTATTCGGCGACGAGTTTGTAGGTGGCGTTCGTCGAGTAGATGATACTGAAATCCGCTGGCCAGCCCTGCCCGTTCGGGAAGCCTGCGTCCGCCATCAGTTGCTTCGCTTTGTCCAGATTGCCGGGGAGCGCCGCCGCCGGGTTATAGCCGGGGATGTCCGGCGGCAGGATGGTGGACGCAGCCGGGACCGTCTTCTTCAGGATCACGTTGGCGAGCGTATCGCGGTCAATCGCGAGGCTCAGCGCCTGGCGCACGCGGATATCGTCGGTTGGCTTGTTCGTCGCATCGAAGTGAATCATCTGGGTGCGCGATTCGAGGAAGCCCTTCGCCTCTTTGGAGAGTTTCGGGTCGTTGCGCACGCGGTCGAGGTCGCCTGAGGGGACGACGGCATGATCGAGTTCGTTGTTCTCGTACGCGATCAACCCCTTCGGGATCGGGTCATCGAAGAGCACCCATTCCGCCCGTGTAATCGTCGGTTTCGGTCCCCAATAGGTAGGATTGATCTCGAAGGCCATCAACTGGTCATGCTTCCATTCCTTGAGGAGGTATGGCCCGTTCGAGACGAGATTTCCCGCCTCCAGCCACTTATCCCCGAACTTCTCGACCACATGCCGGGGCACCGGGTAGAAGGACCACGTCGAGGC
>JBPCPB010000397.1:0-11934 GCA_050999735.1 Thermomicrobiales bacterium
GCCCCGCGAGCGATGGGCCGAGAATGCCCGTGCCGTTGAAGGCCGCCGATTGCAGCGCGACGGCATTGGCGATGTACTCCTTGCCGACGATATCCGGCACGAGCGCCTGCCGCGTCGGATTGTCGAAGGCCGCAACCGCTGCTGACACGAAGGCGAGAACCATAATCATCCAGACGGTGATCACGCCCATAGATGTCAGGATGCCGAGGATGAGGGCGAAAACGCCGGCCAGTGACTGCGTGACGATCAGCAATTTGCGCCGGTCTACGCGATCCGCGACGACGCCCGCGAAGAGCGAGAAGGTAAAGACCGGCACGGCACGGACGAAACCGACGAGGCCGAGGGCAAAGGGAGAATCGGTCAGTTGATAGACGAGGTAGCCCTGCGCGACCATCTGCATCCATGTGCCGATATTGGAGACGATCATCCCCCACCAGAGCAGCCGGTAATCGCGGACTTGTAAGGAGGCGAACGTGCCCTGGCGCGCCGCGGATACGGTCGGCGCTGCCCCGACTGTCGTTCCGCGTACAGCTGCCGGTTGTGTTGACTTGCCTATCATCGCTCGCTCCCTCTGCCGGATTCCCTGTTTTGCCGCGTGTCGTGGTCTTCGTGTCCCTCGCTATTCCTGCTTGTTGAACGCATAGGTCGCCGCCGCGAGGACGACCGTCGCAAAGCCAACGAGCACCACCGCGTCGAGCGCGACCGGATACGTCCACACCCCGACGATCAGGCCGCGCAAGAAATCCACGCCGTACGAGAGCGGGTTGAGCCGTGCGAGGACACGCAGCCAGTGCGGCGCGCGCGTGAGGGGGAACTGCGCCGCGCTCGTGAAGTAGAGCGGCAGGACGACGAAGTTATTGATCGTGCCGAAGCCCTCGAACGAGGTCATTTTCGCGGCAATCAGGATGCCGACGCCCGTCAGACCGAGGCCGATCAGCAGCATGACGCCGATGCTGCCGAGGATGACGAGCGGATTCGGCCAGATGCCGACGAACGGTGCGAAAACCCAGATTAGCGTGCCCTGCACGGTGGCAATCGTCGCACCGGCCAGCGCCTTGCCGACGACGACTGACGAGCGGGGAATCGGCGCGACGAGAATTTCTTTGAGGAAGCCAAACTCACGGTCGAAGATGATGCTGATCGCGCTTTGGAGCGATGAGAAGATAATCGCCATCGCCATCATGCCGGGGAAGACGAACTGCAAATAGGTCACATTGCCCGGCACCGTCACCGAGCCGCGCAACCCCGCGCCGAGGATAAAGAGCCAGACGACCGTGCGAGCGAGTGAGCCGTACAGTTGCGCGCGCTCCCGCGCGAAGCGAACGAGGTCGCGCTGCCAGAGCATCGCCACCGCTTCGAGATCGAGAATTTGCCGGAGGCGGCCCGGCGCGCGGAGCGGTTGGGTTGGGGCGGTAATCGCTGCCATGTTAGACCCTCCCGCCACGGCGGCGCATGATCGCGCGGAGCCGGTCGTTGCTGTCCGCGCCCTCGTCGCGGATCGCGTGGCCGGTGAGGCGGAGGAAGACATCATTGAGGGTCGGCGGCGTGATCTCCACCGCCTGCACGTCAATCCCCTCGTGTCGGAGGAAGCGCGGCACGAAGGTATCCGCATGCTCGACCTCAAAGCGCAGCATGCCCGTTTCTTCTCGTGCGATGACGCCAAACTCCCGTGCAAGCAGCGCGACGGTCGCGGTGTTATCCGCCGTGCGGAGGCGGACAACGTCACCGCCCATGTCGCCCTTGAGCGCGGTGGGCGTATCGAGGGCGATCAGGCGGGCGTGATCCATGATGCCGATGCGGTCGCAGTTCTCGGCCTCGTCCATATAGTGTGTCGTCATGAAGACGGTGATGCCGACGCGCTTGCGCAGTTCGTGGATGTGTGTCCAGATCGTCTGCCGTGTCTGCGGATCGAGGCCGACCGTCGGTTCATCGAGGAAAAGGATAGCAGGATGATGCAGCAGGCCGCGCGCGATCTCCAACCGCCGCTTCATGCCGCCGGAGAAGGTACGCACCTTGTCCTTCGCGCGATCCGCCAGATTGACCATTTCCAGCATTTGCGCGATCCGCTGCGCTCGTTCGTCGCGCGGGATGTGATAAATCATGCTGTGGAAGCGCAGGTTCTCTTCCGCCGTGATCCGGTCGTCGAGGCTGTAATCCTGGAAAATAATGCCGATGGATTCGCGCACGCGGGCCGGATCGCGCGTGACGTCGAATCCATTGACGAACGCGCCGCCGCCGGTTGGCTGAAGGAGCGTGCAGAGCATCTTGATCGTCGTGCTCTTGCCCGCGCCGTTCGGACCGAGGAAGCCAAAGACCTCGCCGGGCCGGACGGCAAAGGAGAGATGATCCACGGCCGTAAATTCGCCGAATCGCCGCACGAGGTCACGGACTTCAATCGCCGGGGGTGTCGCCTGCATGATGGATGTGTCGAGAAAGGCGGGTGCGGGAGCGGTGATCGTCGCCACAGGTTAATTGCTCCCTTTCGCTTTGTCGCGCTCGTCCCGCCCGCTGGCGTCCGCGTCGAGCATCATCGCTACGTCCTGGATCGCGTTGAGCAGCCGTTTCTTTTGCGACGTGTTGAGATGGCCGATCAACGTGCGGAGACGCGCGTGCATGATCGCTTGATAGCGACCGAGCACCGCGCGCCCCTCATCGGTCATCACGATCCGCACCTGCCGCCGATCCGCCGGATCGGGATGGCGGGTGACGAGGCCGCGCTCCGCCAAACCGTCAATCATGCTCGTCATCGTCGGTACCGCGACCTTCATCCGCCGCGCAAGCTGCGTCGTGAGCGCGGCGCCATCCGCGCCGAATGCCTGAAGACAACGGAGTTGCGGCATCGTCAACCGCTCCGGCCCCTCCGCCTGCTCGATGGCAAGACGAAGCGATCGCTGATAGCGGCTGATTGTCCGATCCATTGCCGTAATAAGCGCGGTATCGAGTTCGGGAATCTCCGTCGTCTGTTCCATCAAGCGTGCCGTCGTTTCGTCTTCGGTCACTAGCATTAATCCATCACAATCGCTAGAGCGTCGTACTGTTAGCACTTCTAATGATCGGACGGCTGCGCTGTTTTGTCAATGGCGCTGCCGTGGAATATGGTATGTGAGCGTCCTTTGCGGGGCGTCCCATCGGTGTGTACCCTGTGACAGGGCACTTGACGGTTGATCCATGCGGTCGCTATTGTACGTACGATCTTGTGTGGGTGTGATGGAAGCAAGGACGGGGACATGACCGACGATCCGGAACTGGCGCTCGACGAGGCAACAGAGAAAACGACGGAAAGCGAAACGGCGGGTACCGCAACTGGGTATGTCGCTCATCCAACCGAAGCGGAAATCACCGATCACCACGCAGCAGCGCCAGTCGAGGTGGAGACAGAAGAGACGACAGGCGACGGCGACACCGTGCCTCCCGTCGTGACGACGGTTGCTGACGATGATGACGGCGATACGCCCGTACCCGCACGCCGGGGACTTAGCCAGTTCGTCGGCACGCTGCTCATCGCTGCCGGTATCCTGACGATCCTCCTGACCGTGGGCATCACCGCGTGGAACCGGCATCAGCATGACGCCGAGACACAAGCATTCCTCAGTCGGGTGACGACGCCGACGATGCTTGCGACACCACTTGCAGCGACACCGGCGGCGCGAACACCGGCGACGCCGTTCCCGTCCACCATCTCCGGCGCGCTCGTGCCGGACACCGCGAAGACGCCGACCGCGAATGCCGGCACCCGTGCGGCGCAACCCGTCGCCACAACATCTGACGGCAAGGATCGAAATATTATCGCTGCCGTACCTGCGCCGACGGCAACTCCCGCCCCCACATCCGCCGATGCCGCCGCGCCCACCGATGCGCCAACGCCAACACCGAAACCGAGAATGCCCAAGCCGACGCATCTGACGATCCCGGCGATCAATGTAGATTCGAATGTGATCGAGGTCGGTATCTCGGCGGTTGAGATTGATGGGCAGCAGGCATACATTTGGGATGTCGCACCGTACGCCGTCGGCCACAACTTTTCCAGCGCGAATCCCGGCGAAGGGGAGAACGTCGTCCTCTCCGGGCACGATGATTGGCAGGGTGAGGTTTTTCGGGATCTCTGGCATTTGAAGAAAGGGGACGAGGTGGACCTTCAGGCGGGCGACCGGCAGATCAAGTACCATGTGGACGACATCCTGCTCCTGCCGGAAGTCGGACAGCCGCTCGAAAAGCGTATCCAGAACGCCGCCTTCATCGGCACGACCGGCGACGAACGGCTCACCCTTGTCACATGCTATCCATACGCCGTGGACAGCGATCGCCTGGTCGTCATTGCCCGGCCGAATCAGTAGCACGAGCGGAAAGTAGAGAGTAGACAGAAACCAGGAGATCAAGCAGCCACGGCACTCCTTGTGCCGTGGCTTTGCTATACTTGGCTTGGAAAACTGAGGGAGATCGGCTTTCTCTGTCTGTCTACTCTCTACTGACTACTGTCTACTCCGTACTTGGAGGCACATCATGAGTAGCGACCCGACGGAATTGCGTGGCCGAACCCGCGTCTTCAACGAGGATGAATCGCTCGGGCGGACGCGGGCGGATCAACCCGGCAACGGCCCCTCGATTGGCACGCCGGTGAAGATGACGGGCGGGATCGCCAACGCGGTTGACCCGGCGACGGTTCAGCAGCCGGAGTCGCTCGTCCGCCCACTCATGTTGATGGAGATGGGCAAGCGGATGTACAGCCGCTTCGTGAAGATGATCGGCGGCGAAGCGGCGGTCGCGGGCTTACTGGAGCGGCAAATCGGCCTCCATATCTACCTCGATGCCGGCGGCGTGCGCGTCCATTACCGGGGCCGCGTCTGGTGGGTGCCGGAATCGAATAGCGCCCCCTTCGCGGCGATTGTCAAGAGCAGCACGACGCTCGATGAGATCATGAACGCGATGACGGAAGTCGCCGCACCGCAGGTGCGGTATGGGTGAGTCGGCAGTCGGCGGTCGTCAGTGGCTCAGCCCGCTGTTCTGCTGACTGCTGACTGCTGACTGCCGACTTCGGAGGCACCGTGACGAAGATCACGATGATTGGCGCGGGGAGCGTCGTCTTCGCGAAAAACCTGCTCGGCGATATTTTGTCGCACCCCGAACTGCGGGAGAGCCGGATCGCGCTGATGGATATTGATCCGGAGCGGTTACGCGTCGCGGAAATCGTCGCGCATCGGGTGGCGGAGACTGTCGGCGCGAAGCCCCTCATCACCGCGACGACGGACCGCCGCGCCGCGCTCGATGGCGCGGACTACGCCGTCAACATGATCCAGGTCGGCGGCTACCGCCCGAGCACCGTGATTGATTTCGCAATCCCGAAGAAGTACGACCTCCGGCAGACGATCGCGGACACCCTCGGTATCGGCGGCATTTTCCGCGCGCTCCGAACGATCCCGGTCGTGCTCGACATCTGCCGCGACATGGAGGCGGTCTGCCCGGATGTCCTCTTCCTCAACTACGTCAACCCGATGGCGATGGTCACGGGCGTGGTGCAGCGCGCGACACGGATCGCGACGGTTGGGCTGTGCCACAGCGTGCAGGGGACGGCGGCGCAATTGGCGCGCTATCTCGGCGTGCCGCCGAACGCGATGACGTACCGCTGCGCTGGGATCAATCACATGGCCTTTTATCTCGAACTGCGCGCCAATGGTGAGGATGTATACCCGCTGCTGCGCGAGCGATTCGGCACGCCGGACGCCTATCCGCCGTTGCCAACGCCCGATGATGTGGAGCGGCCGGACAGCGCGCAACTGCGGATGCACGATGCCGTGCGGTTTGAAATCTTCCGGCGGCTCGGTTTTTTCGTCACCGAGTCGAGCGAGCACTTCGCGGAGTACGTGCCGTACTTCATCAAGCGCGACCGCCCCGAATTGATTGAGCGATTCCATATCCCGCTCGATGAGTACATCACGCGCTGCGAGAACCAGAACGCGCGCTGGGCGGCGATGCGCGGCGAACTGACGAGCAGCGACCGCCCGCTGCCGGTGACGCGGACGAGCGAGTATTGCGCCCAGATTATCCGCGCGAAGGAGACGAACATCCCCGCCGTCATTTACGGCAATGTGCGCAACGATGGCCTGATTACGAACCTGCCGGATGGCTGCACCGTTGAAGTTCCCTGCCTCGTGGACGCGAGCGGCATTCAGCCGACGGTGATCGGCGATTTGCCTGTGCATCTTGCCGCGCTGATGCGTACGAACATCAATGTGCAGGAAGTAACGATTGCGGCGGCGCTGGAAGGGAAGCGGGAGCATGTCTACCACGCCGCGATGCTCGATCCGCACCTCGCGGCGGAACTGACGCTCGACGAAATCTGGTCGCTCGTGGACGACCTCTTCGCCGCGCACGGCGACATGATCCCGGCGATGTGCTGATGTGGCGCGGTCTGCTCCCCTTCTGCTATCGAAGCCAGAGGGCGATGCAGAGGGGCTGGGGGTGAGGAAATACCGATGAATGATACCGATATCCATCCCCGCTGGCCCGCCGGGCATCGCAGCGCAGTCATTATCAGCATGGACGTGGACAGTGATACCTGGCTGCGGCGTGAGTACGGCGACCATCGCGTCGGCAAACGTGCCATCGGGCAGTACGACCTCCGTGCCGGAGTGGATCGCCTCCTGCGCATCCAGGCGGACTACGCGATTGCCGGGACGTGGTTCTGGGTCGGCCAGGTCGCCGAGGAAGCGTCACGTCTCGTGCGCCGGTGCCACGATGAAGGGCACGAAGTCGCTTGTCATACATGGGATCACGCGCATTACGACGAACTGAGTGCAGACGAACAGCGGGCCGACATCGCGCGCACCCGGCAGGCGCTCGCGACGATCACGGGCACATCGCCGACCGGGCACAAAACGGCGGGATTCGCGCCCGGCGCGAAGACGCCCGCCGTCCTCCAGTCGCTCGGCTTCCTTTACGAGATGGATTTCCAGTGGAGCGATCTGCCGGAGGTCGTGCGGCCCGATCCGGCGCTTGCCCCACTCGTCCATCTGCCGCCGACGCTCTTGCTCGATGATTACGGCCCGTATTGGGACAATCTGCTCGCACCGGATGATGCCTTTGCGATCTGGCAGGAGACGATTGACGTGCTTCGTGACGAGGGCGGATTGGCCTGCTTCACGCTTCATCCGCACTTGATGGGGCGGCCCGCGCCGAGCCGGACGCTCGCCCGGCTGCTCGAATACCTGATTGACCTCGGCGATGTCTGGATCGCGCGGGCCGACCACGTCGCATCGTGGTGGCGCGATAACGCGGGCGATCCTGCATCACATGAACCGCTTCGCTAGCATCCACTTATGCGACGGGCGGACGCACGAGCGTGGCACAGAGCGCGTCGAGCGCTGTGCTGGGATTGTCGCCGCAGCCGATATGGACTGGCGAGGTCTGAATCATGGCGCTCCGGGGCGCGGTGAGCCAGTGAAAGCGCTCCGACGGCGGCAACCGGGCAATCGGCCCACCCGCCGTACTGCCCGCGCAGATGGCGACGAACGCGTCCAAATGGCGCTCGATGATTGTCACGTCGAGGTCCGGCGCGAAGGCGCGCAATCGCGGGCGATCGAGTTCGATGCAGGCTGCCAGAAAGCGGGCGGTACGGGCGAAGAGGATGATACCGACGTTGAGAAATTCACCCCGCTCGACGCGCGGCACGATGCGGATAACGGCGTAGCTAAACCAGACGGAGGGCGGCGGCTGCATCGCGTGCCTCCTCTTCAAAGAGACGCGGCGCGGCGAGCCGGGCGAGAAACCAGGCGATGTATGCCTCGCGGTACGTGGCGGGATTGGCGAAGCGCTCCTCTCCGGTCAGCCATTCGTCCGGCGCCGCCGTCACAACTGCGCGGAGCGACGCCTCGGTGAGCAACGGCGCGAGCCGCGCGCCAGCGGCGGCAATATCCCCGGCAAAGGGCAGCAAAACATGATCCTTGATGTGGGGGAAGCGGGCGTGGGCATTTTTCTCCCACCCCTCCGAACGGTGGTGAAAGTAGAGCGATGCCCCGTGATCAATCAAATAGATCGCTCCGTGCCGGCAGAGCAGATTGGTGTTGCGCGCCGTGCGGTCAACATTCGTGATGAATGCATCGAACCAGACAATCGCCGCGGCGAGGTCAGGGTCGAAGGTGCGGTCAGCAGCGGGATCGAAGGCAAGTGCACCGGTGAGATAGGCGAGGCCGAAGTTCGCGCCGACACTGCCGCGCAGAATGTCTTGAATCTCCGGGTCAGGTTCACCCTGCCCAAAGCCCGCGTCGAGGTCCACCAATGCCGGTGTCGGCACCGGGAGCCTGAGCAGCACAGCCAATTCCGCCGCGAGCAGTTCGGCGATCAACGCCTTCACGCCTTGCCCGGCGCCGCGAAACTTAACCACGTACGCCCCCGGCTCGTCCGTCTCGACAACGGCCGGCAGCGAGCCGCCTTCGCGCAACGGCACGAGGTAGCGTAGGCCAGTGAGCCGCCTCACGATTTCCTCCTTCACGTTCCTGCTTCGAAAGTCTTCGGTGGAGCAGGATACATCCTGCTCCACCAAGTTAGCGGATCATCTGTGACAGATCATCAGTGATCGGCGGCGGTGCGCCGGTTGACGCGGTGCGCGGTCCGCCATCGTACGCCCGCTTCCCCGACGAGGCGCACGAGTTCCTCCCCGCCGGGCGGTTGCTGGTCGCCATCCACCAGCCAGTAGACGCCATCCGCGCGCTCCATCCAGCCGCCGTCAATCAATTCGCGGCGCAGTGTGGCGTAATCCTCGTGATGCCGTCTGATGATCTCGTTGACGTCCTTTTCGGTGTATCGCCTGCCCATCTCGAAGCGGCCCGCCAGCCAATTGAGGATGACATCGCGCTTCTTGCGGCTCATCGGGATCTGTTTCAGACGCTCCCCCTCGAACGACTGGCGGAGCACCTTCCGATCCCATGCGCTACCCTCGGCATCGTCCGCGAGCGAGGCGATCCGCTCCGGCGTGAGGATTTCCCGGCTCATCTGCCGCAGGATATTCATGTCCAGGCGGTAGAGATGCGCGGTTCCTTCCGCACGCATCTGCACCAACCCGGCCTCACGCAGTTTGGCGAGATGATGCGAGACCGTTGGCGCTTTCAAATGGAGTGCGTCCGCGAGGTCGTCCACGCTGCGCTCCCCGTTCGCCAGTAGCCCGACGATCTTCAGCCTGCTCTCGTCCGCCAGCGCGCGGAAAAACCGCAATGCGACCTGCTGTTCCTCTTCACCCATCGCAAACGCTCCCGATCATTCGCCATCCATCTACTTAGAAGATTATCGAATAAGAAGGACATTGTCAAGTGGGTCGCGAAACTTCTTTCAAGCATGCGTGGACGGCAGCCGCGTGGCGGGAGAACGATGCCGTGCGGTGCGAAGCGAGGGTTCGCGCCAACTTGACAGAATGTGTATGATAGGCTCATCTTCCGTACAGGAATGGACGCGCGCTTCAAGAGGAATACTGCTATGAATCTCTCATTTCGCCGCCGCGCGAATCGCTGGTTGGGCATTGGCACATCGTTCATCATTCTCGGATTAGTCGTCGCCGTGATTGGCCTCCAATCCACGCGCGTGCGCGGGCACATCCCTTACTTGAACCATCCTGCGCCGACCGCGACACCGGCAGGCGTCGTCCTGTCGCTCGGACAAGAGCCAGCGGTTCCTGTTGCCGACACCGCAATAATTGCTGCATCCCCAACGCCGGAACCGCTTGTGACCGCCACATCGGTTCCCGCCCCGACTGCAGCACCCGCCCCGCCCGCGACGATCGCACCAACCACGGACGCACCAACCACAGTCGCGCAAGCGGTCGCGGTTTCCACGAGCACGACGATTCCGACTGCGGTTGCAACGGCGCTGCCATCCCCAACCGCCATACCCGCGACGCCGACCATTGCGCCGACAGCGAAACCGGAGCCGATAGCCTCCGCTACCTTCCTTGAACCGATGTCCCACTGGTTCCAGGGTTGGAATCAGTGCGCCGAAGAATCCATCGCGATGTCCGTCTCGTATTTCGGCATCAAACTCGATCCGAATGCCGTAACGGCGTACCTGCGCCCGAACAACGGCGTCAAGGGGAGCAAGAACGTCGAGTCGAACCGGATCGTGGATTATTTGCGCGGTCAGGGCGTGCATGCCGAAGCGTATCACGGCGGCACGGTGGATCGGGTGAAGCGGCTTGTCGCGGTCGGCGTTCCGGTGATCGTCGGTCAGTGGCAGAACCGCACCGACCACGCCGGGATCGGCCATTGGCGCGTCGTGCGCGGCTACGACGATGCGAAGGGCGTCTTCCTCATCAACGACTCGATGGAGGGCGCGGCAGTGCCGATCTCGTACGCCGAATTCGATGATCTCTGGCCAGTATACAACTACGTCTATATCCCCGTCTGGAACGACCGGCTCGCGCCGAATGTGCAAGCGGTGATGGGCGACGACATGAACCTCACCGTCAACATCGCGCACGACATCGCCTATGTGCAGAAGCGCATTGAGCAGCAGCCGACGAACGCCGAACTTCCTTTCGCCATCGGCGGCGCATACTTCCAGGCCGGAGAGTTCCAAAAGGCGGTGGATGCGTATCACAAGGCGCAAACGATGGGGCTGATCCAGAAGTATCCGTGGACACTTTGGTATCAGTCATGGCCCGTCACGGCGATGGTCAACCTCGGCATGAATGACGAAGCATTGCAGGTCTCACAAGAGAACATTCACTCGGCGGGCGTCTACGCGATCATGCATTACGAGCGCGGCATCGTCTACGAGAAGCAGGGCGACATGGCAACAGCCAAACACGAATATCAGATGGCCCTCGTGGATGACAAGAATTACAAGGAACCGCAGACGGCGCTGGCTCGGTTGGGCGGCTGAAAGAACCTAACCCCCGACCCCTTCCCGCGAGGAAGGGGAGTGAATCTCTTGAAGGCCGGGATGTTCCGCCATACATCCCGATGCAGCGATTGAGTCACCCCTTCCTCGCGGGAAGGGGCCGGGGGTTAGGCCCCTTCTCCGGCAATTCTGCTATGCTCTCCACACGAATCGTTCTATCGAGGGGAGCCAGCGATGACTGAAGAACAGAACGCGGCAATCAAGGATCGGGTGAAGGCGCAATTCGCGGCGACGGCGGCGAACTATGTCGTCAGCAAGGGGCACGCGAGCGGCGACGACCTCGCGCGCCTCGTCGCACTCGCCGCGCCGACGGACGATGACATCGCGCTCGATATCGCGACCGGCGGCGGACATACCGCGCTTGCTCTCGCGAAGACGGCGGGCACCGTCGTCGCGTCCGACTTCACGCAGAAGATGTTACTGACGGCGCGCGATTTCATTTCCTCCAAAGGAATGGCAAACGTCACCTACGCGCTCGCGGACGCCGAAGACTTGCCCTTCGCGGATCACGCCTTCAGCCTCGTCACGACCCGCATTGCGCCGCACCATTTCCCGAATCCCCGCGCCTATATTCACGAGGTCGCGCGCGTCCTCGAACCGGGGGGGCGATTCCTGCTCGAAGACAGCGTCGTGCCGGAGGGTGAGGCGGGCGACCTCCTCAATTATATCGAGAAACTGCGGGACGGCTCGCATGTCCGCTCGGCGACCGAGGCGGAATGGCTGGCGCTTCTCGCCGATGCCGAGTTCGAAGTCGCTAACGTCGAGGTGTATCGCAAAGAGCACGAACTGGAGCAGTGGATTGGCCGCGCGAACGCGAACGCCGACGATGTGCGGAGCGCTTGGGCGAATGCCGCCCCCGCGACGAAGGAATTCTACGATCTCACATATAACGCAGACGGCTCGGTCTACTCCTACAGCGACGACAAGGCCGTCATCCTCGCCCGCAAGCCGCTCTCAACGTACTGACGAGGATGCTGGTGGTGGGGGGGGGCGGGGCGGGTCGTTTTTTGGCCTGGAACACTGCGCAACCCAAAAACAGAGGGGGGGGAAGAA
>JBPCPB010000432.1:0-4370 GCA_050999735.1 Thermomicrobiales bacterium
CGTCTCGACTGGCGGCCTTCAGGTCGATCATGACCGCAGCATACTGCCTCCCCTCATCCCTGAACAGATACGCTATCGCCGTGCCGCTAGCCGCGCTGCTCAATTCATGCGATAAATACCCGTAACAATCCGTCATTTCTCCCCCTCTCCATCGCTCGTCAGCGATGGAGCGGGGGCCGGGGGATGAGGCATGGAGCCAATCGCGATCCTCGATTACGGCGGCGGCAACGTCGCGAATGCGCGCAACGCCTTCGAGCACGAGGGCGCACACGTCGTCATCACCGCCGATCACGACGTCATCCGGCGGGCGCCCGGTGTTGTCCTCCCCGGTGTCGGCGCGACGGCGGACGTGATGGGCGGGCTGGAAGCGCGCGGCCTCGTCCCGATTATCCATGAGGTGATTGATCGGGGCACGACGCCCTTCCTCGGCATCTGCGTCGGGTTGCAAGTGCTCCTCGATCGCAGCGAGGAGGGGGAGACACATCCTTGCCTCGGCGTCGCGCCCGGTGCGGTGCGACGGCTGCCACAGGGAATCATCGTGCCGCACATGGGCTGGAACGCCGTGCGCCAGATCCAATCACATCCGCTCTGGGATGGTATCGCGGACCTGACACCCTTCTACTTCGTCCACTCCTTTTTCTGCGACATCGCCGACCTGACCTGGATGGCAGGCGAAACGGCGTATGGTGTCAATTTCGCCTCCGTCCTCGCGCGCGGTAACGTAATGGGCACGCAGTTTCACCCGGAGAAGAGCGGCGCGGCGGGGTTGCATCTCCTGCGGAACTTTGTCGGCATCACTGAGGGCGCACATGCGCTGCTACCCGCCCCTGCCGTCGTCCGATGATCGTCATTCCTGCGATTGATCTGCGCGGCGGCAAGTGCGTTCGCCTCTTGCACGGTGATTTTTCACATGAAACAGTCTACGGCGATAATCCGGTCGCGATGGCGCGCCACTGGGCGGAGGCGGGCGCGGCGATCCTCCATATCGTGGACCTCGATGGTGCGGCGGCGGGATCGCCTCAGCAGACCGCACTGATCGCGGCAATCTGCGCCGCCATCCCGATTCCTGTCGAGATCGGTGGCGGCATGCGCACCCTCGCGGATATAGACGCCACACTCGCGGCGGGCGCGTATCGTGTCGTCCTCGGCACGGCGGCGATTGAGAATCCCGCTCTCGTTACGGCGGCGCTGGCGGCGCACGGGCCGGAGCGGATCGTCCTCGGCCTCGACGCGCGGGACGGTTACGTCGCCACCGGCGGCTGGCTGGCGACGAGCAACGTCCGCGCCGTGGACCTCGCCCGCGCGATGGCGGAGCGTGGCGTGTGCCACGTCGTCGCGACGGACATCGCCCGTGACGGCGCGCGCACCGGCCCGAATGTCCCGTTCCTCGCGGAAATCGCGACGAGTGGCCTCGCCGTTATTGCTTCTGGTGGCGTCAAGGATCATCGTCATCTCACCTTGCTCGCCACTATCCCCGGCGTTGAAGCCGTCATTACCGGCACTGCCCTCTATACCGGCGACCTCACCCTCGGCCCTGGCGAGTGGGAGATTCCCGCGTCTCAGTAACGGTTGTTTCGCTCTGCCACCCGTGGTATCGTACGCAATAACGTACGGTATCACGGAGGGAATGCATGGCGATCAATATCGTGGAAGATATTATCCCGGTCACGAAAGTCCGCGAGCAAATCGGATCGGTGATCGAACGGGCGCGCGAAACGAAGCGACCGATCGTCGTGACGCAGAATGGCAGCGCGGCAGTCGTTATCATTGATGCCGCGCAGTATCAACAGGAGCAGGAATCTGTCGCCTATCTCCGCGCCATCCTTGAAGGTTTGCTCTCGGAAGGCGGCACGAGCCACGAAGAAGTTGAAGCGCAACTCGACGTGCTTCTTGCCGAGTAGCGATGGCAGCGATCATCTGGAAACCGCCCGCACTGAGCGCCCTCGATGCCATCACACGAGACCGACTGATACGCGTTGGCGTTATTGCCGCGCGAGCAGTACGCAGGCGAATTACGACGCGCATTTCACGGCTGCGCGAATTTCCGGAACTTGGTCGCGTTGTGCCGGAGTGGTCGGAGAGAAACCTTCGCGAACTGATTATTCCTCCCTATCGCATTCCGTATCAGATTGTGAACGACACGGTCTTTATCTTGAACATTTACGATGCACGCGCCACGTTCCCCGATGATGAACAGGAAGAACCTGAACTGGTATGAATGCCGATTTGCCCTGGCATTTCTCCCGTGCGATAGTGCGTAAACGGATAGACATAACCCCGGAGGGAACCAATGGCAACGGAAATGATCAATGAGCGGATGCCGGTCACCAAAGTCCGCGACGACCTTGACGCCGTGATTGACCATGCGCAAGAAACAAAGCAGCCAATCGTCGTGACGCGGGATGGCAAGGCGGCGGTGGTGATTGTTGATTTCGCGCAGTATCAGAAGGAGATGGACGAGCGTGATATCTTCCGCGCGGTCCTCGAAGGAAGGCGGGATGTTCGTGAAGGCCGCGTATATACGCTTGAAGAGGTCGAGGCAGAGCTTGACGCTTTGCTGTCCGAATAGAGGATGGCAAAGGTCCAGATAAGCCAACGGGCGCGGGATGCGCTGAGAAGAATCACGCTTGATCGAAGGCAGCGTGTCGGTTTTATCGCGTCTCGTGCATTGTATCAACGACTCATGACTCGTATCTACCGGCTTCGAGACTTCCCCGAACTCGGGCGACTGGCCCCGGAAATGCCGGATGAGGGCGTGCGTCAACTCGTTGTGCCGCCCTATCGCATTCTCTATGAGTTTGCCGATGATACCGTGACAATCCTCAACATCGTGCATGGACGTTCCCTATCCCCCGACGATGCGAACGATTCCGAATCCTGAGTGAGACTGATTCGCCCTTGCCCGCCGCCCATGAGCGTGCGACACTCCCGGCATGACTGCGACGCTTGCTCCGCCTGCCCCTTCCCGAATCGGATCCCCGCATCATCCGCTGACGTTCTGGTTGATCGCGGCGCAGTTCGCCATTTTCGGCGTCACGTTCGCGATGCTCAGCGTGCTCTGGAAGGACATCATCGTCGCCGTACAGATCTCGGAGGCGACGTTCGGGCGCATCCTCGCAGTGATGCCAGTGGCGGGGGTGCCGATCATGCTGCTCGGCGGCTACCTGGGCGACCGGATCGGCCCGCGCCTGCTGCCGACGCTCGGCACGGCGCTAATGATCGCCTTCTGCCTGATGCTCGTTGGTCCCGCCTCGATCATGCTTCTGCTGCTCGCCGTGATCTTTCAGGGTGTTGGCGCGGGCATCTACGATGTCGGCATCAACGCCGCATCGGTGGACTACGAGCGCCGCTCGCCCAAAAGCGTTCTCAACGCCCTGCATGCCTGCTTCAACGCGGGCGCGGTCACGGGCGCGATCGTCACGGGCATCTTGCGCTCCGTCGGCGTGCCGTACCAGGCGATCCTCGCCGGGCTTGCCGCGCTCTATGGTCTGATGCTCGTCGCGATCTGGCGCGTACCCGCCCCCGTGCAGACAAGCCATGCGACGCAGCAGCGCGACTGGCGCGGCACGCTCCGCGCGATGCGGACAAACCGGACGATGCGGCTGATCGCCGTTATCCTTTGTTGCGGCCTCGTCATCGAGGGAACGATGGGCACCTGGGCGACGCTCTATCTCCGCGCGGACATCGGGCTGGCGGCGTGGATCGGCGGCATCGGCTACGCGCTCTTCAATGTGACGATGACGATTGGCCGCCTGATGAACCAGCGCCTACTCGCGCGGATCGGCCCACGCGCGGCGCTGATCGGCGCGGGCGGCGCGATTGTCGTCGTCAATGCGCTGACGCTCCTGACGCGCCAGCCGTGGCTGGTCATCCTCGGCTTTGGGATGCTCGGCGTGGTGACGGCGGGCGTTTTCCCGACTGGCTTCATCATCGTCGGGCGGATCGCGCCGGAGGCGATGGGGCTTGTCTCTGCCGTTCTCTTCGCCTTCTCCTACCTCGCATGGGCGGCATCATCCCCGCTCGTTGGCGGCCTCGCGGACGCGCTCTCGCTTCGGCTCGCGCTCGGTATCCTCGGCATCCTCGGCGCGATTGTCGTTCTCTGCGCCTTGCGCCTGCCGAATGAACCGACCGAAACGCCGTTGCTCAGTGAATCCGCACTCGCGGAGGATTGGAATCGGCCTGAAGAGGATGCAGCGTGGTCATCCCTGCGGCGAGAGCCGTCATCATAGTGGGCGCTACCATTCGTTCGTAGGGGCGGTTCGTGAACCGCCCCTTTGGGACTTCCACAACACCTGCCATGCACCGAGGTGTCGACGGCGGAGAAAGCGGTTCACGAAACGCCCCTCCGCAGGCATCGCGCCACTTCTCTC
>JBPCPB010000099.1:0-4076 GCA_050999735.1 Thermomicrobiales bacterium
CGGGGTCACCTTGTTGAGCGGGTTCGTGGCACCATCCTCACCCGACCTCTGTCCGCTCGGCTGGACAAGGGAGAGCATAGCGCCTATTTTCATCTGCCAGTAGCACCGCGCCGCGGTATCGCCCTTGTTGAGGTCCGGCGAACCAATCCCGGTGGTGTCGTCGTATGCGGCAGTCGCCTGATATTTTGTGGGGGTACCGGAGATCACGCACTGCGATTGCGCGGACCGATCGAAGCAGTTGTCGCCTCTGGTCATGTCATGGAAAGCGCTGGCATAGCCTGTGGCGTCGTGCAGGATGGCGTACAACGCGGGGTTGGCAAAGCCGACGTGCAGGGCGCCATGACCCGCGAGATACTGGTTGATGAGGGTCATCCCCGCCGCCCAGAGCGGCGACGCGAAACTCGTGCCGCCATCGGCGCTTCAGGAGCCGGAAATAAAGAACGTCCACTGCGTCTCAGCGACCGCCGCGACATCCGGTGTCTCCCGCATGCCGTTGCTGTACGCGTTGGTTGTGCCGGGGCCGGTCTGCCACGCGGGTCGGGACCAGATGCTGCTGAATCCCCCACCACCGGCGCCACTGCCGCTGCCCGATTTCATGGTGTTCCAGGCATGCTCGCTCGCATACGTTGCATCCCCGTTGATGGAGAGATGCGTGCCGCCAACGACCGTCGCGTAGGGCTGGGCCGAGGTGTCGCCGACCGACAGTGTGTGATTCGTTGGGTCTGATCGTATGCATGCGGTCGAGCCGGAGTCGCCACCGGCGGTGAAGAAGCTCTGCCCCTGCGCCGCCATTTGCGCCAGCACAATGTTCGTACCGGGGATGAATGCGGGATTGTCCATCTCCTGTCTCTGCTCGCAGGCGCCCCACGAATTGCTCACCACCGGCGCGCGGTCGTCGTTGGCGATGCGCTGGTACACATTGAGATGGTCGGCGGCGTTGTCGGGTGCGTCATAAACGAGGAGCGTGCTGAGGCTCGGCGCCAATCCGGCGATTGCCTCAATATCCCCCTCCACTTCTCCCTCACCATTGGGCTGACCCGCGCCGCCATCAACCGGGACGCGCGTGAGGGAAACGTTCGTACCGAAACACGCCTGGTAGGTCGCGACATCCGCGTCGTGATAATCGCTGAGTTCCACGAGCGCGATGGTTGGGTTTTCTCCATGTACTCCATTGTTGTACAGGCCCGTAAAGTCGTAGGCGGTGGCCATCTGACCGGGCAGGTACGTCGCATGGTTGGCCGCGAAGGTCGCCGCTTGCGCGCAGGGCGTGGTCTGCGCCTCGATCGTACCGGACGTTGCCGGGAGCGCGGAGGGTATGCTGCTTGCCGCTGTCTCCGGCATCGTGTTCAGGCCGAGGACGCCGACGATGAGACTGGCGACCGGGGCGGGAAGCGCTGGCGTCACATCACTCGCCGTGTAGAGCTGACCGCCCGCGTCCCGATAGTCCGACAGGGCCACGTTGAACGCGCGCTCCGTCTGTGCCGCGCTCCCTGTCGCGTTGATTACCGAACCGATGCCCGGATCGCGCGCCGTGAAGTCCTGGCTTTGGAGGTATGCGACGACCTGCGTGCGGCTGGTGGCATCGAAGAAACGTTGGGTGAACTGCTGCGGCGTGAGATAGCGCCGATAGTTCGGGGGTGAGGGGGTATAGAGATCGGTGAGGAAGGAATCGAGCGCGGATTGCTTCAGCGGTTTGAGTGGGACGGCGAGTGAGACCTGCTGTGCGGCGTTGGTGCGTCCGATGAGCGCGCCGGGGTGCATGGATGTGATTGGCGTTTGCGTAACGAGCGGTTCCGCGGCACGCACAGATACGGCGGAGGCATCCAGCGTCATGAGTAGGAAGACGATGGCAAGCGCGACGCGGAATCCCCGTATGTCGCGGTCGGCACGCAGCAAGACTTGTGGCCGCATTGTCGTCACCTTCTCCTTTCGTGTGGCCCACTTCGAGCGAACGCGCCGCGAAGGCTTCCAGAAGCGGTAGTATGCCTCCGCAGATCGTCGCAACGCATTGGCGAAAACAATAGTCCGGTGTCACGGCACGTCAACCCCGTGAATGGGTGCGATTTCCGGCCTGTTGACACGTCGGCCCGCAACCGTGCATGCATCGGCGGGCCGTCGCTGCGGTAGAATGGCGGCATCGAATGATGACGGCACGGTTAGGAGGCGGGAGATGGCGCGGGGCTACGTCTTTGTGGACACCGAGGTCGGCAAGGGGCAGGAGGTGCGCGAGCACCTGCTTCAGACACACGGCATCATTGCGGCGGATCTCGTGATGGGTCCGCATGATCTCGTCGTCGTTGTCGAGGAGCCGACGATCGAGGAAGTCGGCCGCGTCGTCGTGCGCGACCTACATGGCACACCCGGTGTCAAAAACACGATCACGATGATTGTCATCAATCGCGATTAGATCGCAGCGGCGGCACCCTTAGCGAGTGCGGAAGCGAGAGACTGCCGGATAAGCGGTAGGTACGTCGAGTTATCGAGGTGTTGCTCATACCAGCTCGCGTATGTATCGTCCGTAAGACGGGCGAGGACTTCATCTGCCTCGCGTAGCAGTACCCATAGATTATGCGTCGCACGATTGCAAAAGCCCGCGAGTTTCGTTGCGCGTAGACCGTGAACTCCATTCGTTTGACACGCGGGGCATGGACATGCCGCGAGGATTTCCCATTCCGTGGCACTCGGCTCTCGTCCCCGCCATTTCCCCAAGTCGGAGACGAGACGATCCCCACTACCAGGTAATTGCACGATGCCCCGCGCGGCTCGGTTACGCCATCCACTCGAATCTGCGGAATCCATGCCGAGAATTGTCGCGAGATGGATTGTCGCAGTTCCGCCGATGCCGAAGACATGCAGAATCTGCGCGGCAAAGGTGTGGCGAACATCAATGAGGCCCTGAAGGACCTCTCCATACCGCATCGCCTTCGGAGTGCGCAGCAGGTTCGGTACAATCCCGCCGAGCGCGAGCGCGGGCTTCGTCATCAGGCACTCGTCGTTGCGTGTGGCGGCGATGTATTCGTCGAGCACCCTGCTGATGTGGATGACCGGCACGGCGCCATTTGTTGCGTAGGTCCGGTTGACGTCCATCGTGCGGGTCAGGCATATGCGCTGCTCATCCAGCGTCATTTGCGGGGCGGGGATGAAGTCTTGATAGATCGGATATCAGTCTGGTCGTGCCTCCGCCACGAACTCTTCATATGCGCCGCGTGGCGTCTCATCCCCGCGACGGAGGAACGAAAATGCACCATTGTCAAGGTAGACTTCAACATCTCGCGGCACATTGAGGAATGCGCGAACACCAATCGTCATCGCTTTCCGTTGATACGCAGGACTGCGGTGGAAGTCCGCGAACGAGACCATCACCGCGCGCAGATTCGGTAAATAGTACGGAGTTTCCTTGTCCCAGACGCGTGGCTGGAGATTGCGGAGACTGAGCCCGGCGACGATCTTCATTGGTTCAGCGATGGCCTTGGGCATCGTGAACCTTTTTCAGAGCGACAAAGGCATCTTCCTCTTCGTGTTCGCCCTTCGAGAGGGGTTCCTTAATCCGCACAAGCACGGGAAAGTTGATTAACTGCCCGGACAGAATTGCCTCGCCAACATCGAGATCAGGGAGCAGATTCGCTTCGTCCTCACCCAGCGTTTCGATCACACGCCGGACAAAATTCTGATCGGCAGGGTTGACCATCCGCATGATGATGAAGGAGTTGCACTGCGAGAGCGTTGTCTCATCCAGTCGCGAGGGTCGTTGGCTAATCAGTATCAATCCAACGTTGAATTTCCGCCCCTCTTGTGCGATTTGCCGCGTAATCATGGTTGCACGCTGTTCAGCAGTCGTATATGCCTTATCTGGCACAAAGTTATGCGCTTCCTCTAAGAGGAACAAGACCGGCAATTTTAGATCGTCGCTCGTACGCGCCTCAAAGATTTTTATGACTTACGCAGTTGCAGGTAAACGATACCACGGACGGGCAAGATAGGAGCGAATCGCGTGTCGGATGATCCCTTCCTTCGCCATTCCCCAACTGATGCCCGTCCGTACCCGGTGCCATTCCAAGCGGACAAACGCCCGAATC